>JAJTBH010000557.1 GCA_021287005.1 Anaerolineae bacterium | reverse complement strand
TCGGCAGACAGCCTGGAAACCGAATCGGACGAAGAATTGTTTACCGACCCATTGGAAGCGCGGTATTTTGTGGAAGTGACCGGGGTGGATGCCCTGGCGGTTTCGGTGGGCACGTCACACGGGGTTTACAGCGTGCGCCAACCGCGTGTGGATATAAATGTATTAACCGCCATTCGCGCCCAAACGGATGTACAGCTTGTGATTCATGGTGGATCGGGAACGCCGGCCGATTTGTTAATTCGCGCCATACGCCTGCCGGACGGCGGCATCAGCAAAATTAATATCGCCACCGATCTTGAACTGGCTTTCTTAAAATCGCTGGGACGTGAAGAACGCCTGGTGGAGGCGGATATTAAAACTCTGCCGCCGGCCGTTTTAAAACAGGGCCTGGATGCAGTTGAAGCCGTGGTTGAGGATAAAATTTTAAATTATTTACTCAGCCAACAACACGCAGGCGATTTTAAGTAACACACACTTTCTCCCCCATTTCAGGTTTACAAAAATTGGGGGAGAAAGTTATCTTGAACCGTTTAAGCCGGACTCTGACTGATTTTAACAAACGCAACCCATTAAACGTTCTTTAATCAAGGGTATATCGTTTTCCTTTAGGGGCGTTATACCTTTTTCCAACAGGGTGGGGTAAGACTGCCAGTTTATGTGCGTTGAATCCCGGTAGACATCCATGATCCTTTCCGTCAGGTCATCGGCGGCAATGCGGTTAATGGAGAGCGCGCCGCACAGGCTGCACAGGTGAATGATCATTAACTCACCCGCCAGGGGGTTATATTTTTTGCGGCTTTGTTTAAGGGTTAACCCAATCGGGCGCATGGGCGCTTTACAGGCGGCCAGGCGGTCGCCGGAGCGGAACAGGTCGACGTGTTTGGACCACAGGCAGTAAGGGCAGTGGTTGCGATTGTTAACGCCGGAAACATCCACATTGGAGACGACATACATGCCACAGGTGCGGCAGGTAAACCCGATGGTGGATTGGTAAATTTCGCTTTTTTTATAATGTTCCGGATTGTTCCAATGCTGATACTTCCGGTTTGATTTAAGATGGTCGTTCATAGGAAACGAATTTCCTCCAGTAATTTTAAATAACTCTGATATCGATAGGGTGAGATGAGGCCGTTAATCACGGCCTGCCTCACTGCGCAGCCTGGCTCTTCTTCGTGCAAACAATCCGAGCGGAAGCGGCATGTGCCCAGGTAGGGACTCATTTCGGGGAAGAGTTCGGGCAGGTTGTCCAGGTTAATACCCCACAGGCCCAGTTCGCGCACGCCGGGGGAATCGATTATGGCGCTGTTTTCATCCAGCGGACAATATTCCACCCAGGTGGTGGTGTGTTTGCCGCGATCGCTGAAATGGCTGACTTCTGACACAGGCTGGTTGTAGCCGGGCCAGAGAGCATTGATTAAAGAGGTTTTACCGACGCCGGATTTACCCAGCAGCAGGACGGTTGAGCCTTGCAGGTGTGTTTTTAATTCATCCAACCCGTAACCCTCTTTGACGCTGGTTAATAAAAGCGGATATCCCAGAGCGCGATAGGTCTGGATGACTTCATCCAGCATACGTCCCTTTTTATCTTCGTCACCAAGATCCGCTTTACTGATGCAGATACTGCTTTTGATGCCGGCTGCTTCCGCCATCACCAGGTAACGATCCAGCAGGTGCCAGGCCGGGGTGGGATGGGCGGGAGAAAAGACCGGCATGATCGTGTCGATGTTGGCGGCGATGATTTGTTCGACGGCAAACGAGCGACTGTTCGGCAGCGCTGCCCGGCGTGAAAAATGGTTTTTACGCGGCAGGATTTGGGTAATAAAAACATCCCGGGCGTGATCTGATAATAAAACAAAATCGCCGACTACCGGAAAATTGGAATCTCCTTCCGGTTGGCTAATTTTGGCGTTGTTCTTTTTATTTTTTAAACCCGCTTCACTCTTAAAATGAAAGGGCGATAAACGACAGGAGATGAGTTGCTGCTTGCACCATACCTGATAGTGAGGTGGGACAA
>JAJTBH010000556.1 GCA_021287005.1 Anaerolineae bacterium | reverse complement strand
AAAAACAAAACCATGGTGAAGATGGCGGCAGCCAATGCCCCATGTGAGCGGCGCACCGCCCGGGCAGCCAGGTAACAACAAACGGCCGTTATTAAAACCAGAATAGCCAGAGACCACTGCAAGTTTCTTTGTGTAGCCTGTAACAAAGCTGCCAGTAAACCGGCAAAAAATGGGCGTCGCGAAGAAAAGACGGAATAGGGTTGGTTTTCCAGAAGCAGGTTGGCATCCAGGTAATATCCGCGTGCGTCGGAAATGGGCAGCAGCCCGGTCATGATTAAAGCATCACTCTGGCCGCTGGCCCAGATGCCGGCCAGAGCCAGTGCAAATAATGCCAGCACGGCGCTAAAACTAGCCAGGCGTCCCCACCAGCCTTTGATTAAAAAAGCCCCCCACAAGACCAGCGCCATAATTGGAATTAAACTGGCAAAGCTGAAACGAGCCGCCAGGCTGATCGGGCGCAGCAGATTCGGCGAACGGTTAACCAGTATAGCAAAATAAATAATGAGGGGAATGCCAAAAAGCAATCCCCATTTTAAGAATGATTTTCCAACCCTGGATAAATTTGCCATCGATTACAACGTTAACTCCGGTTTTTTGAGCCATCAATCCATTTTTCTAAACAGATTGGTTTTCGGCCAGGCAAACTTTATTTTTCTTCCGCATCATCATTTTTTTTGTCTTTATCTGTGTCGTTATCCTGCAAACCCTTCCGAAAAGCGTTAATACTCTTTCCGATTTCGCCGGATACCTGGCTGATACGACCAACACCAAAAAGCAATAAAACGATAACGAGGACAAGAAGCAGTTCGGGAACACCAAGGCTGGGCATATTAATTCTCCTTAACTTGTTTTTAAAACAATTTTTTCAATACCAACTACCACTCAAAACGATAACAGGATTAATATTTAAAAATACCTTCCAAACATCCTGTTTAATCATGTGAATGTACATTATACATCATACATCGAACCCTTTTTTTGATTTAATGAATGATTGTTATAATCTGTCCAATTTTAATCATAAAATGGGAAAATTGGAGGTTTTATTTTAATTATTTTTAATTGCAGCCATTTTAAACCATCTGATAACCATAAAAACAAGCTTAACCACCCGGCCAGTCGAAATTGAACGCCAATTTGAGCGGCGTGTCTTTCAATTTCAAGCGGCTCGGCATGCCAGACCAGAAACATCATGGGATAAATCGATATTATTAATATCGATAAAACCAACCAGAGCGGTTGGCGCTGGTGGAAAAAATAAAATAACAATCCACCCAACTCCAAAATAATCAAAACGACCAGGACCCAACCCTGATGATTAAAAAAGAGCATGTTAAACCCGGCCAGATGATCCGGCAGAGGTTTGACCTCATACCGCGGATTGCGGTATTCCAGATTATCGCCGTTTAACAGGCGCGGATAGTTTTGAACGGGTTCCCAAAGAGTCTTTGCGGGATTAAACATCAGGTACGCTGCGTATGTGTTTTTACCACAGCATTCCACCCAATCCCGCACAGGCTGCATCTCCGGCGCTTCGATTAATAATTTCTGATATTCAAAACCGGCCATCCGGGTAGTTTTGATTAAGGTCTCCGTGACCGGCAGCCCCCGGTCTTCAAAATAAGTTAGCGCCTCAGGATCACGCAAAATGCGCATGGCCAGGTGATCATATATAAAAATCTGCCAGCGATTTCCACCGCTTAAAGACAGGTTCTGAACAACCAGGATCATCACCACAGCCAGTGCATAAGTACTTAATTCCCATTTATAATTTTTAAATTGAGGCGACACCCAACCAACCAAACATAATATGACACCGCCCGCCAGGGCAAAATATACGTTGCTGTCGCGAATAAAAGAAAATAAGACGGTTATCAAGACGGTGGTTATCAAACAAAACCACCACATTAATCTCCGGTTTTTCAGCCATCCATCGGTCAGTAAAACGACCCATCCGGCCAGCATCAGAGCAAATAATGAAAATGAGAGTGATTCGGATAATGATAACGAATCCAC
>JAJTBH010000555.1 GCA_021287005.1 Anaerolineae bacterium | reverse complement strand
GATCCTGGAATTTATTACTGGACGGTAATCGCGAGTAACAAGGAAGGAAAAGAA
Source organism: Anaerolineae bacterium (assembly GCA_021287005.1). Lineage (GTDB taxonomy): Bacteria > Chloroflexota > Anaerolineae > Anaerolineales > Anaerolineaceae > JAJTBH01. The sequence continues at coordinate 1,968 of JAJTBH010000555.1, read as the reverse complement.
CAACTTCCTTTTGATTATTATTGGAATAATGAAGGTGTGAAATACTTTGGCGTTAAATATCTTTCCATTACTCAAGATGGCCAAATTTTGGAATATCAGGATGCGGAGTAAAAATCATGCCTTACCGTCAGGAATTAAAATACCTTATTAATGAAGCAGATGTAACCCTGATGAGACTGCGCCTGAGTTCATTTATGAAAAAAGATGAACATATTAATGCAGATGGAAATTACACCGTGCGCAGTTTATATTTTGATGATTATTACAACAGCGCCTACAATGAAAAATACATGGGCGCACTCGATCGTCAAAAATATAGAATTCGTTTTTATAACTATTTGGATAGTTTTGTTCAATTGGAAAGAAAAACTAAATGGAATAGTTATATTGATAAACAAACTTCACAAATAAAAAAAGAGGATGTGCTTGAAGTTATTAACAACCGGTTTTCCAATTTGTTAAATTATAGTAATGACTTACAAAAAATTTTTTATTTTGAATGTTTATCCAATGTTATGCGCCCACGTGTCATAGTGGATTATGAACGTGAGCCATTTGTGTTTGACCACGGTAATGTGCGGGTAACATTTGATCTGAACGTGCGGGCAGCCATTGGAAGCACGGATGTTTTTGATCAGGATTTACCAACCATTCCATTATTGGAACGCGGCCAGGCAATTATGGAGGTTAAATATACCGAGTTTTTACCTAATTTGATCCGGAATATTTTACCGCCTCAGGCATCCAATTTTATTGCCGTATCAAAATATATTCTTGGTTGTGATGCCACCATTTATAACCGTTTTTCGAATTATTAAAAATATTTATATTGATTAAGTTTTTATGAGAAGGAGAGCATGATGCAAACAATATTAACATACTTAAATTTTGACCCGGATTATTTTTTAATGAATCTGATTCCGGTGATCACTGCGCTGTTGGTTTCTTTGTTTTTAGGTTTTGTCATTCATTTTGTCTATTCCAGAACTTTTAAAGGCGTTGTATATAATCACAGTTTTTCGGTATCCCTGGCATTAATGACCATTTTAACCACCGTGATCACTCTGGCCATCAGTTCGAACATTGCGTTATCATTGGGTATGGTGGGCGCGCTGAGTATTGTTCGTTATCGCGCAGCGATTAAAGATCCCATGGATTTATTGTTTCTATTTTGGGCTGTAACCACCGGTATAACGACGGGCGCCAGGGTTTATTATCTTGCTTTGATTGCCACTTTGATCGTTATTCTGGCTCTGATTTATATTAATCGGTTTGATCCCAAAACCAAAACATATATCATTATTGTCCATTATTCAGGCGATGAAATTGACAATGAACTGGGCAGAATCTTGCGTGATCGTTCTTACCAGATACAATCGAAAACCGTCAGGTCAGGTGGAACCGAGTTAACTGCAGAGATCCGCGTCAGTAACGATAATCTTTCGTTTATAGATAAAATTAAAGGTCTTGCGGCGGTTACAGACGTTACCCTGGTTCAATATAACGGACATTATAGCGCCTGAAAAAATTGTAAATGAAAAAAACAATCCTCTTAATATTGTTATCAATTCTCTTTTGCCTGATTGTGGCTGTTATTTCATTTGGCCTGTTAAAGAGATATTTAAAACCGGAGCAGCAAGTGATTAAATTTACCCCCATATCCGACCCGGTTACAAATCCATTAATGGGTTTATCCCCGTGGGCAAATATTGATAAAAATATTCAACCGCATTCTTTGGTTTATGCCGATCTAACCTGGCGCGATTTTGAACCGGAAGAAGGTAAGTTTAATTTCGAAAGGTTTGAATCCGAGAATAAACTGGCATACTGGAGGAGTAAAGGCGTAAGGGTTGTTTTCAGGTTTGTTATGGACCATCCTTCCGAAAAGGAACATATGGATATTCCGGATTGGTTGTATGAAGCGATTAATCATGATGGCGATTTTTATCAAAATGATTACGGCCAGGG
>JAJTBH010000554.1 GCA_021287005.1 Anaerolineae bacterium | reverse complement strand
AACTGGGTATTATTGTTGCGGCCCTGGCCGGAATATCTATTGGTTTATGGAGTGAACGGAAATGACAGAACTCTGGATCACTCTCGTTATCGTTGGTTTATTAACTCTGGGCATCCGCCTCTCATTTATATTATTACTGGACAAATGGAAGCCACCCGAAATATTCCAACGCGGCTTAAAGTTTGTCCCTCTGGCGGTTTTAAGTGCCCTGGTCTTTCCGGATGTGTTGATCATCAATAAACAATTTGCCATCCCTCCCGATTTACCCCGCCTGGCCGGTGCGGTGACAGCCTGCATCGTCGCCTGGCGCAGTAAAAACATTTTTTTGACCATTGCCGTCGGAATGATCGTTTTTTATCTTTTACGCTTCTTAATGCCCTGAGTCATCAGGGCAATTTGTATTTATATCCTTTATAAGGATTGATCCTGATTTTAGGAGTAATCGTTTGCCGGTACCAATTGAAAATGAATCGTTAAATAGGGATTACCTGCTCAAACTGCAAGGCATCAGCAAAACCTTTCCCGGAGTGCGTGCCCTGAACAATGTACACATGGAAATTCGCAAGGGAGAAGTGCACGCCCTTTTGGGGGAAAACGGCGCAGGTAAATCCACCCTGATGAAGATCCTCTCCGGTGCTTATACCCGCGATTCGGGGAAAATTTTTTGGGAAGGAAATGAAATCGAGATTCGTTCTCCCAAAGAAGCCCGCGACCTGGGTATCGGCATTATCTACCAGGAATATAATCTGGTTCCACAGTTAAGTATTGCCGAAAATGTCTGGATCGGACGTGAAAAATTCAGCAATGAAGCCTTGCATTTAATTAACTGGAAAGCCATGTATGACAGTACGCAGAAAATTTTAAACGACCTGCACCTGTCATTGGACCCACGCCGGCCGGTCTCAGGCCTGGGGGTGGCACAGCAGCAGATGGTGGAGATTGCCAAAGCCCTCTCGCTGGATGCCAAACTTTTAATCATGGACGAGCCCACCAGCGCCCTGACCAATACCGAAATTAAAAACCTGTTTAACGTCATTCGTACGCTCAAAAAACGTGGCGTTTCCATCATTTTCATCTCGCACCATCTTGAAGAGGTGTTTGAAATCTGCGAGCGGGGCACCATTTTACGCGACGGTGAGTTTATTCAAACCGTGGATCTGGCCGATACCCGCCAGGATGAAATCATCCGGCTGATGGTCGGCCGCAGTCTGGAACAACAATACCCCAAAATTCCGGCCAAACGCGGCGAAGAAGCTCTGCGCGTTGAAAACATTCGTGTGAAAAATACCCGCACCGAAGTCAGTTTTAGCGCCTACACCGGAGAAAGTCTGGGCATTGCCGGTCTGGTGGGCGCCGGCCGTACCGAGTTGATGCGCGCCGTTTTTGGCGCCGATAAGGTTGAAAAAGGCCGGGTATTTGTCTTCGGTCATCAAATTAAACGATTAACTCCCAAAAGCGCCATCCGCGCCGGTATGGGTTTTTTGCCCGAGGATCGCAAACAACAAGGGTTGGTATTAATCCTTTCGGTGCTGGAAAACATCAGCCTGGCATCGTTATTTAAACTGCGTGGCAAATCGGGGCTGCTACATCTGCGTGAAGAACGCCGGCAGGTCGAAGATTTTGTCTCGCGCCTGCGTATTACCACACCCGGCATCAATCAATTGGTGCAATATTTAAGCGGCGGCAACCAGCAAAAGGTGGTTTTAGCCAAGTGGCTGGCCAGCCGTTCACGCATTTTGATATTTGACGAACCCACCCGCGGCATTGATGTCGGAGCCAAAGTGGAGGTTTATAATTTGATGAATCAACTGGTGGAAAACGGTGTAGCCGTGATTATGGTTTCTTCTGAAATGCCGGAACTATTGGGAATGAGCGACCGCATTCTGGTGATGCACGAAAATGCCCTGGTGGCCGAAATGAACCGGTTGGAGGCTACACAGGAAAAAGTATTAGCAGCAGCTATGGGAGCAGACACGCATGAACAAAATTGAAGTATCCGAGGTAAGACGACCTCCCTTCCGAAGT
>JAJTBH010000553.1 GCA_021287005.1 Anaerolineae bacterium | reverse complement strand
GTATCCCGGTCGTGTTAATCGACACCGATATTTCCGGTTTTGAAGCCAAATCAGCCTTTGTCGGCACTGACAACAGCCTGGGCGGCAAATTGGCCGGTGAATTTATCGCCAAAAGCCTGCAAAAAGGCGACGAAGTTGCCATTATCCGCGGCGCCGCCGGCGACCCGGTGCATAACCTGCGCGAAAACAGCGCCAAAGAAGCCCTTGAAGCCGCCGGTATGAAAGTGGTTGCCGTGCAGCCCGCCGACAGCGATCGCGCCAAAGGCCAGTCTGTCGCTGAAAACCTGTTAACCGCCTATCCCAACTTAAAGGGCGTTTATGCCACCAATGACGAAATGGCTTTAGGCGCCATGAACGCCGCCAAAACTGCCGGCAAATCATTGATTATCGTCGGTTTTGATGCCTCACCCGATGCCTTAAAAGCCATCGAAGCCGGCGAGATGAGCGGCAGCATCGCGCAGTTCCCCGGAAAAATCGGCGAACTGGGCGTTCAGACCGTTGCCAAAATTGCCCGCGGTGAAAAAGTGGACAGCTTTGTTAACACCGGCGTGGAAGTAGTTTCCAAAGACAACGTAAAAGATTTCATCAAATAATTTTCTCACGATCAACGGGAAAAAATAAAGATAATACCAAACAAAGCGGAGCGTCATGCTCCGCTTTGTTTTATTATTTTATCTACCGTGGGTATTTTACTTACGACAAACCGTCGCGGCCTGTCACCGGTTGATTGCCCATGTTTTATAATGATACGACAAATGCATTTGGATGCCGTATTTTTATCCGATCATCATTTTTTCGAATAAGGTTTTACGGTTTTACCCGGCAGCCATTAATCTCATTTTGTACCACGCAAATTTTTATTTTTGTGGTTTAACCGTTTGCACTTTCTGCAAATTTTCCTCAACCCAGGCTGCATCCATCTTGACCAGGCGGTTTTTCTTCAAATTTTCTTTCATCAACCAGCGAATATCCGCGTCGTCGCAATTTATCCAGCGCTCCATCAGTCTTTTGCCCTCCTCCGGAGCAGCCACGGCTGCCACACTCCAACAATAAGCCAGCCCCTGGCGCAAAGTCTGGAAATTATCGTTTTTGCGTTCTTTCACCGTCAACATACTGGCGGTAATTTCGTCCAAAATTGAGAGTACGCGCAAAACATGGGTTTTGTTTTTTAACAACACCGGTTCACATAATGCCGCAGCAGCCGCACGCTGCTCCAAAAAAGTGCCCTGAACCCATCCCTGTAAAACATCCAGGGTGGCTGCCATATCCAGTTTACCCCAGCCCTGAAACGCCATCGCCACCGCCTCACGCAAGCGCCAGCGTTCATCATTGGCATAATGGCGTAAAACCGCCAGCAAATCGCTGCGCTGCGGGGTGAGCCATTTGCCCAACCCAACCAGGCCGCAAACAACCAGGTATTCATCCCCGGCTACGTGTCCGGTTTGTCTTTCATCGCTGGCGATTAATTGTTTAAAACGATCTTCCTCCCCCACTTCGGCGGCTGCATAAGCCAGTTCCAGGTTGCCGCGCGGGCCCGGTAAGCCGGAATTTTCCAGAAGGTATGCTTCCCAAACCGGCAGTGTTTTTAATACATCGGCATAATCATCAATTTTGCTCATTAGAATATCCCTGCTATGTAATATAAAAAACTCTTTTAATTATAATCAAATAACCTGGACGGAGGGGGGGTAAAAATGATTTTTCAATGAAGATGAACAGGCTACGAGTATTCATTATGCTATACGCAGTCCATAAGTCGTTAAACACCTAACAAAACTGTCGGCGCCATTATGACCAAAAACATGACTCAAATGGGTTGACAGAGTCTTTGTAAACTGTTTTAAATAGAATATCGATTAACCTCATTTAACCATGATTTAAAGGTAAACCTGTGGTTAATATTTTCTCAAGATTTTCCGAACGCGTTTCCGTTCCGGAACTGGTGATTAATAAAAACGCCCCGTTGGTTTTATTAAACGGGGTAAAAAAGATCTATCCGAATTCAAACGGTGGTTTCACGGCTCTTAAAGGA
>JAJTBH010000552.1 GCA_021287005.1 Anaerolineae bacterium | reverse complement strand
ACATGGTCAGACGTTGGATGGATATATGACGGATGTGAACATGATGTTGGATGATATGGACGGAAAAGTTGTTCAATTTGTTTTCAGAGTTGAAAATAATAAAACTTCTTTGGAAGATAAGGCTTTTTGGTTCTACCCAACTATTTGGCGAAGATAAATTTGAGATTATAATATCCCTGGTAATAGGGTCTTTCAGCATGAATGAAAGACCCTATTTATTTGAATGGTTAGATAAAAAGAGAAATTAAAAAATAAGAGCTAAAAAATCCGATTAGGATGATAAAATATAACAGTAATAGAGGTTGAGTTACTGATACTATTTTGGGAGTTATGTCATGTCTCAAGAAGAAATAAATTCGCCGAAGTACCAAATTCCTGAAGAATTAAAAGGCAACCTGGCAATTACCACATTGGACCAGATTTACAACTGGAGTCGAAAAAACTCTTTATGGCCAATGATGTTCGGTTTGGCTTGTTGTGCAATTGAAATGATTTGTACCGCCGCCAGCCGGTATGATTTTTCAAGGTTTGGTATGGAAGTAATGCGTCCCAGCCCGCGCCAAGCGGACGTTATGATTGTCTCCGGAACCGTTACAAAAAAAATGGTGCCCCAGATTGTACGCCTGTATAACCAAATATCGGAGCCCAGGTATGTTATCGCCATGGGGGCTTGTGCGTCGAGCGGTGGACCTTTTAAGGAGGGATATAATGTTGTTTCCGGCATCGATAAATTTATCCCTGTTGATGTTTATATTCCGGGATGCCCGCCGACTCCTCAAGCATTAATTAATGGGTTAATTGAACTCCAGAAAAAAATCGAGAAGGAATCGTTATTAACTGTACCCTGGTATCAAAAAGGTGAGTCTGAAGAAATCCCCGTACCTGTTTTAGGCCCGGATTTAATTGATTTGCGCCGCAAAGATGAAATACAATCCTGTATCATTGCGCAAAGAGAAAAAAATGTGGAAACAAATAATACCGGCAGTGAGGTGACTGAATGACGGAGCAGGTTTCTCTGGATGTTTCAGAAAAAATCTCCGAAAAATTTTCGGGAAAGATTCAAAAAGATCAACGTGAAGGTTATGAAGGTTTTATTGTCAATAATGAGATCCTATTGGACTTATGTTTTTATTTGAGAGATGATTTAGGTTTTGATTTCTTAAGTTCTTTAACCGGCGTAGATTATTACCCGGATAATTTAATGGAAGTTGTCTATCACCTATATAATTCGGCCAATTACGGGAAAATAGTATTTAAAGTGCAGACAACACGTGATGAAGCCAGCGTCGCTTCGATCGTGCCTGTTTATCAAGGCGCCGACCTTCAAGAGCGTGAGGCATGGGACCTGCTTGGAATCAAGTTTGTAGGACACCCGGATTTGCGGCGTGTTTTAATGTGGGAAGGTTTTGATGGGCATCCACTGCGCAAAGATTGGCATGAAGCCTATTTTGAAGAAGAAATTAAACCTTTAAAGTCTCGTTATCCTGAAGGAACGTCGATCAGCGCAGAAGATAAAACCGACTTTAAAGACAATATTAAATTCCCCGCCGATTTTGATTTAGAGCAATGGACGCCCCAGGGTGATGAGCCGTTATATGATAGTTTATTGGGTGTTCACAAATCAGAAAAAGGGTTAAAAACTGAAAGAATTATCGTCAACCTGGGCCCGCAGCATCCATCCACACACGGTGTGTTTCGAATGGTTGTGGTTTTAGACGGCGAAACAATTGTTGATTTAAAACCGGTAATGGGTTATTTACACCGTAACCATGAAAAAATTGGTGAAAGAAATACCTATATCCAAAACATGCCCTTTACCGACCGTCTGGATTATATCAGTTCAATGAGCAATAACTTTGGGTATGCGCTTGCGGTGGAAAAACTGATGGGAATTAAACCCACCGAGCGGGCTGAATATATCAGGGTGATCATGGCCGAATTAACCCGAATCAGCAGCCATGTCATGAATATTGGATTTTTACTCAACGATCTGGGTGCGTTTTTCACTCCGGCTTTATACGCCTTAAAAGAG
>JAJTBH010000551.1 GCA_021287005.1 Anaerolineae bacterium | reverse complement strand
GCATTTTGCATTGGAAACTGCGCAATGACCCGCGGGTAATATCGATGGAAAAAACCAATGCACGGTATGTGAGTGGATTTGCAGATAAAATTAACCTGGTGACGGTAGACGCCTCGTTTATCTCATTAAAAGTGCTGCTACCGGTGATAAAAAACTGGCTGGAGCCAGATGCGCTGGTAGTGGCTTTGATTAAACCGCAATTTGAGGTCGGGCGATCTGAAGCCGCCAAAGGGGAAGGCGTCGTCAGGGATCCGCAATTACACAAAAAGGTTTTAAAAACAGTTTTATCTGAAGGAAAAGATTTCGGCTTTTTCCCGCGAGGATTAATTAAATCACCCTTAACCGGACCCAAGGGGAACATTGAATTTCTGGTTTTATGGGTTTTGGATGAAAAAGAACAACAAGATAGTGATCGGTTGATTGATGTGTTGTTTAATTAATAAGACTCTTGATTTATGAGATAATTAAACAAAAAATGCAACCTGGTAATATAACAAGGAGGAAATGTGGCGGATTCATATATAAAACAACTCATGGCCGATCATGAAAAGGTCATATTAATTACACGGCGTCACTGGCTGATGTTGGCAAGTGCCATTTTCTTCGAGTCCGTTTTAATTTTAATCATCCTGTTTGCGGTGAGTATTGCCCTGATCAACTTAATGATTTACCCATTTATCGCTTTTGCATATATTTTGATATTAATACCGCTTGTTTCAATGATTAAAGATATTTTGGAATGGTACAACCACCAATACATCATTACCAACATGCGCGTCATGCAAACGGCGGGGGTATTTAATAAATCAGTTATTGATTCTTCTTTAGAAAAAGTAAACGATGTAAAAATGGTGCAATCGTTTTTTGGCAGATTGTTTAATTATGGGGATATAGAAATTCTGACAGCCAGCGAATTGGGAACCAATTTATTCCGATATATCGGTGATCCGATATTATTTAAGACATCCATGTTGAATGCAAAAGAGCGCCTTTCAGATGGCGATAATGGCCGGCCGCGTTATGCGGTCAGCATTCCGGTGATGATTGAGGAGTTGGATCAATTACGCCGTAAAGGAATTATCAGTGAAAGCGAATTTTTGGAAAAGAAAAAAGATTTGTTATCAAAAATTTAACACAAAAAAGGGTTTTGCGAGGCAATAAAATATGTTTATTCCTGACGATGTTAATAATTTGCGGTATACTTTGCCCCGTCTATGACTACTACCGATCATATCCGAAATTTTTGTATTATCGCTCACGTTGACCACGGTAAATCGACCCTGGCGGATCGATTATTGCAGATTACCGGTACCATTTCAGATCGTGAGATGATGGAGCAGGTGCTGGATAGCATGGATCTGGAACGCGAAAAGGGCGTGACGATCAAGGCTTCAGCCGTGCGCATGTTGTATAACGCCGCCAACGGTCAGCAATATGAGTTAAACCTGATTGATACACCGGGGCATGTCGATTTTAATTACGAAGTCAGCCGCGCCCTGGCCGCCTGTGAAGGCGCGTTATTGATTGTGGATGCCACTCAGGGTATTGAAGCCCAAACACTGGCAAACCTTTACCTGGCGCTTGAATCAGACCTGGTGATTATTCCGGTGATTAATAAAATCGATGTGCCGTCGGCTCAACCCGATGAGGTGGCAGAAGAAATCGGCAACCTGCTGGGCGCAAACCCGGCAGAGATTGTGCGCATCTCGGCCAAAGAAGGTCTGAACGTGGAGCAGGTGTTGGAAGCCGTGGTTAAACGCATTCCACCGCCGCCCAGCATTCCGGATGCGCCACTGAGAGCCTTGATTTTTGATTCGCATTACGATTCTTACAAAGGGGTTATTGCCTACATTCGCGTCTTCGAAGGTAAATTAACCAGCAACGATACCATTCGTTTAATGGCGACCAAAGTGGATGTTAAACCGATTGAAATCGGTTATTTTTCACCCACGCTTAAACCTGTGCCCGAATTAACCACCGGCGATGTTGGTTATGTGGCAACCGGTTTAAAAACCGTTTCGGAATGCCGTGTCGGCGATAC
>JAJTBH010000550.1 GCA_021287005.1 Anaerolineae bacterium | reverse complement strand
GTAAACTGGCTTGTGTCAGCACCGGCCGCTTGAGGAATGAAAAAGTACCAGACTATGAAGGTTAAAAATGCAATCAAAATTACAGCCGGGACAAAGACTGAGGAGATTAAATCGGCTAGTTTTTGAATGGGCGCCTTACTGCCCTGGGCTTCTTCCACCAGGCGAATGATCTGCGAAAGCACGGTATCACGACCTACCTTTGTGGCTTCATATTTGATTAATCCCAGTTTGTTCAGCGTTGCCCCAATAATTGGGCTGCCGGAGCCTTTTTCCACAGGCAGGGATTCGCCGGTTAACATTGATTCGTCGGCTGAGGAATGGCCATCAGTGACAATACCATCCACCGGGAATTTTTCACCGGGACGTACAATTATGATATCACCCGCAACAACTTCATCTACCGCAATCTCAAGCTCGATGTTCTCACGCATAATCCGCGCGGTTTTGGCTTTTAAACCCATTAGTTTTTTTATGGCTTCGCTGGTACGACCACGCGCACGCGCCTCAAGAAATTTTCCGAGTTTGATTAATGTGATAATTACGGCAGCGGTTTCAAAATAAACATGACCTGGCAGTAAACCAAAGGTTACCGGCAGGCTGTAAAAATACGCTACTGAAGAACCCATCGCGACCAGTACATCCATATTGGCCGATCCGTTACGAAGCGCCTTATAAGCCCCGATGTAATATTGCCAGCCCACATAAAATTGTACCGGGCTGGCTAAAACCAACATCAACCATTTTATCCAGGGTGCATGGGCGATTTCCATCGGCAGTAAATCAAAATCACTGGCCATCGAAATGATAAAAAGGGGAATTGTAAAAATTAAACCAACTAACAAATAAAATCGTTGTTGATTAATTTCCTGCTGCCTGGCTAACGCTTCAACATCTTCGACGCCAGAACCCATTTCAATGGCTTCAAAGCCGATGGATGAGATTTCCTGACGAATTTCATTCTGCGTTATTAAAGTAGGAATATATTTAATCAAAACATGTTCGGTCGTTAAATTAACCTGGATATTTAAAATTCCCTCACGATTTTTTAAACCTTTTTCGAGGCGGCGGGCATCGTTATCGTCACTTATTCGGCGAATGATTAAATCTGCTTCACCCGTGGCGATGCCATAACCGGCACGCTCAACGCGATTGATTAAATCAACAAGATGCGCCTGGTTGGGATCAATCTCAACCGTTGCCCTTTCTGATGATAAATTAACCGTGGCACTTTTAACCCCGTTTACTTTTTTCAGACTGCGTTCAACGGTAGCCACGCAATTTGCACAGGTCATGCCTGTTACGGGCAGGATAATGGATTTATTTAAATCAGACATAAAAATCACCTGTAATTATTAATTTTTTGTTGCAGCTTCGAAAACGTCGGTAATTTCTTTAAGGACACGTTCACGCTCGCGTGGGTCTTCACCTTGAATGGCGGTGGTAACACAAGATTTTAGATGGTTATCAAGGATAGAAACTGAGATTTTGTTTAAAGCAGCCTGAACGGCCTGAATTTGACGTAAAACATCAATACAATATGTGTCTTCTTCAACCATACGTTCAATACCACGCAGATGACCTTCAACGTTTTTTAAACGCCGGTTCACTTCTTCTTTATTGTGCATTTTCACTCCTTTACCCATCCCCCCTGGGGGGGGGTATTTAAATAATAACCAATTCGGCTGGTTTTGTCAATAATAAGATCAGATCAGTCTGATTTTACCGATTTATTAAAAATTCCCCCAAAAGGCCAAACAAGGCCGGTTATGATCAGGAATGAAAACCAGGGAAGCAGTGGCAAATAATAGCGCTGAAAAGGAAGGGGCGTGAAAAATAACAGGCCGCAAAAAATCGATACTAAATTGATCAAAAATAGAATTTTGTCAGAAAATAATAATTTATCGCGAATTATTCCCAATATAAAAACAGTCATTCCTAAAACGAATAAAATAAAAATAATGAGCGATCCAAAAGGAGCCTGAAATAAATGATTTAATGGATTTGAAAAATAATAATCTTGAGATTGAGAAGTGTTATCGAGGTAGTTTGCCACATAAGCGA
>JAJTBH010000549.1 GCA_021287005.1 Anaerolineae bacterium | reverse complement strand
TCCACCGTAATATCTTAATGCTGCTGTGGTTGGTACCATGATGTTATTCTCTCCTTTTGTATAAAGTAATAAAATTAATTATTCCAAGTAGCTTTCGATAACAGCCTGGGTTATATAGCGAGATTTGCAGCTACCGCTTGATAAATCAATGTACGTGGCGAATTTGCGCAGATCCAACGTGATCAGCATGCGCATCAGGTAATCGGCGGCTTCGGCAGCAATGCGCTGATTGATGGATAATCCCTGTGCATCCCGCAGCGCCATTTCAGCACAGGATATATTTTCTTCAGGCTCAGAAGTATTTGTCTCCAAAAGCTCCGGATGCTGTTTACCGGGGTCGGGCAGGAACTGGCAAATATTTTTTATAACCGCTTTTTTATCGGAGACATAACGATCGTCGTGGTAACCGAGCAAAACCTGTCCCGTGTTGCGTTCATTTCCGCAATCCAACCACCAGGCGTTATTATTTTTGGTTTTGTATTTTTCCAAAATTCGCCGGCGACCGGCAGGCCCATCTACACAGCCGATAAAAACAGTCTGCGCGTATAGATCATAATTAAATTGATCAAAGGATTTATCTGAAGCGGTAATACCCAGGCCCCAGGCCAGACCGAAGCGTTCAGCCAGGCTGACGGCCTTATTCCTGCCGATTTCCGCCGAGCAAAAGTTTTGCCGATAAATATTCTTGTCTTCAACCATGTCCGGATCGACAAAAAATAAATGCACCTTTCGGTTAAAACGGTCAATCAACAATTTTCCATATCGTGCCACAGACGGCGCCAACCAGCTCCCGGTTCCGCCGCAGCCAATTAACACAATATTGATATCCCCGGCTTTTGGCATTACCAGGCGTAACGCATTTACATATTCCATATTAATATCTTCCGACATCGCACACCTCGATCATGGACTGAAAAACGAGTTTTGCAGGGACTTCACAAAAATGGCCATAGATTCCCACTCGCACACACAATTCTATTTTTGAACCAGTAATATTCCCAATCACCGCGTAAAGTTTAAAACCCGTCTCGTCCCCGTCATCGATGGAAGAAAATCTGGCCGGCATGGTATTATGGCTGTGCAGCTCAATTAAAGCCCTGGATGAAAAATCATCAAACGGATCAGACGGGGTAACGGATGTTTGAGTAACGCGCTGGTTGGGCATAACGGCTTTCCATGCTGTTTCATAAGACAAATAAAACAAAGCCTCATTAGGCAGCATCCGTTGGCTTTTCCGAATGATCGATTGTAAATACTGTGCAGGCACCAGGTCGGGAAGTTTTATGAACGGTTGCATCGGCGCCAAACCCCTGATAACATTGCGTTTTCTTGCGAAAACCGGCAGCATTACCTCAAGGTTTTTTCGTTTTGCATGAATAAATACCCCATTGGCTGCAGTTATATAGGCATACAAAACATGATCAACCGGTTGAGGTATTATCCCGGGATACAAAAACTCATGATTAATCATTTGATAATCCTTTCAAAAGTCGTTTTTACGGTTCCAAATTTAATCATTTCTTCAACCGGGAAAACATCAACATCTTTTAATGTTTTGAGCAATACCCTCACATCCTCTTTATGAGTGACTGATTTATTCTGTGATAAATCGCCATTAAACGGCGCGTCAAAGAATAACTGCCAGACCTTTTCGGCGTTGGAATGATTCGCGCCTGGTACCGGATTGCTGCCAAAACAAATTTTGCCGCTGTCAATATCAACATTCGGGAATGGAGCCCGGTAAGTGGTCGCATTAATATCAAACTCATTACCGGCCATGGTAAAAAGGTAAAAATCTCGCCCTTTGCCGATCAAAAGCGTCGCAGGGATGGGCAGGGTGATCGTCGAACTCTTTTTCTCAAATTTAAGGATGATCTGTTCTTTTGCAGGCTGACGGTAATAAACAAACCATTCCCCGGCGCCATTCCGGCCGGCGCGTTTAATACCGGTTGACAACCACCCCGAATCCATTTCAGTGGATGTGAATGCCGCGGCGACATCCGGGGCAATAACCGATTTTGATTTTATATTCCCTTTGAGGTCCTTAAATCGGAGTAGATAGTGCCCCGATTTAAGAAAATA
>JAJTBH010000548.1 GCA_021287005.1 Anaerolineae bacterium | reverse complement strand
GGCGGCATACCTGGGCGAATAATAAAAGGGTAAGTTGTTAAGCTGCCGGGATCAATCAACGAACCGGCAGCTTTTTTGTTAACACTATCGTTTGAATTAATCTTGATGTAAAATGATCTCTCTTTAATAAATTCAGGGTTGACAGGCTATATAATGGGAAAACTGGTTATTGTTATGGGGAACAGCGGCGTTGGAAAAACCACGCTGACCAATTTATTATGTTCTCAAGGCGGATTTATTTCCGGTTTGGAGAAAATTGGCGAACGACCATTTCAAAGCCGGTTTGCCGGCGACCTGGCGCGATATGCCCTGCCCAACCAGTTTGATTTTTTGTTGTTTCGAATCGAGCAGGAAATGGCCATCCGGCAGGCCGGTGAAACCGGGATTCTGGACGGGGGACTTGAACAGGATTTTTATGTTTTTACGCGCCAGTTTCTAAAACTGGGGTATCTGAACGAAGATGAATATCACTTATGCGAACGGCTGGTTTTAAATTTCAGGCGGGTATTAGCGCCGCCGGATTTGATCATCCGTTTGAATGCACCGTTGGAGACGATTTGCGAAAGATACCGGCGGCGCAACAGAGCATTGGAAATAACCCGGATAAAAGATTTAACCGAATTACAATATCTGCTGGACGACTGGTTTTCCGTTCAAACCCAGTCACCGGTAGTTAACATTGATGTTTCTCAGGATGACCCGACTTATTATTCTTTACTGCCGGGATTATTAAGTAAAATACGGGAAATGATTTAAAACCTAAAAATTACCCTGCCAACGAATTACTGTATGAAAGCAGCCAGTCGCTGATTATTTCGCCATCTTTTCCCAGGTGGGTGATTACCGCCTGCGCGCAAACCTTACAGTACAGATTAAGCATCGCAAAAAACGCACCGGTTCCAGGTAAATCACGCGCCCATTCCATTTCGCTGGTCAAAAAATTGATATCCCCGGCGGATAATGCCGACAATATCCCATTACCCATGTGTAAATTCGCCATATTTAGATTTTGACGCGATAGAATTTCGGCGGGTATTTCCTGAAGAACTTGGGCTTCAATTAAACTACGTTTTTGTTCGAAAATTTGGGCGGCTTTTATAACGACGGGGGAAATAACTTCAGCTTCAGGTTGAGGGGGGCGTTGAAAATATAATTCTTCACTGTACTGGATGGAAGAAGAGATATCTTCCCCTAAAAAATGAGCAGGAATAAAACGCCGCAACCCCGGAATGCGGTTAAAAACCAGGCCGCCGTAAGCCAGATTATATCCCTGTTGTTTAAGAGGATCAAATATCTTACGCAAACTGACGGCTGTGTTTAACTGCTGCGCCGTAATGATTACCAGGGCCGGGGAAAGTTGTTTAATCGAATCGAGCAGTTGTTCAATCGGCAGGTCGGCGCCCAGGTAAACCACGTTAATCCCTTTGCGGCGCAAAAAGAGGTTAATCATCAATACCGGCAGGGTATGCCATTCACCCGGAGCGCAGCCTAAAACCAGGTTTTCTTCAAATTGAGGGCGGGGTGTGGCTGAAATG
Organism: Anaerolineae bacterium; assembly: GCA_021287005.1. Taxonomy (GTDB): domain Bacteria; phylum Chloroflexota; class Anaerolineae; order Anaerolineales; family Anaerolineaceae; genus JAJTBH01. The sequence continues at coordinate 548 of JAJTBH010000548.1, read as the reverse complement.
AGCGCTTCAAGGCGGCGAACGCATAAAGCCGAGGCAAAATGCTCCTGCTGGGCAGTAACCTGACCCCTGTACCACATTTCGCCCAGTTCGCGCAGCGCCTGTTGTAATAACTGCGTGCAGACGGTTGGGATGGGTGATATGGCAAAAGCCTGGTTAAGAATATCTTCTGCCAGGGTCTCGTTGTAATTTTTACAAGCCTCAATCCATTGCGCGCGTAATTCGTCTACATTACCGGAAATATCAACTGTGCCGGCATTTTCTTTGAGATAACGTTTCAGGATGGGGGTATCATCCAGGGGATCAAGCCCGGAAAGACTCAGAGCCTTCCAACTTTCCACAGCCTGGCTGATGCGCATACCTTCAGACTGGCGCGTGAGCAACCATTTGATTATTTCCACATCATATTCGGAGTAAAGGCGTTGTTTGCCGCTGGAGCGCTGCGGCTCGGGCAACCCGTAACGCCTTTCCCAGGCGCGTAAAGCGTCTGCCTTAATCCCGGTTTTCTCGAGAACGGCTTTGAGGTTATAGATGGGTTTGTCGCTGAAGGC
>JAJTBH010000547.1 GCA_021287005.1 Anaerolineae bacterium | reverse complement strand
CCGATGGATATTTAAATACCTTAAAAAATTATTAATTAGCCGGGCCTGTCTTTATATATCACAGGCCCGGTTTTGTTTTTCCTGTATAATTTTTATCAATGCTGAATAATACATTTTAAAATTATATAACCGAAGGGTTTATTAATCGTGGTGTCCATTCCTGAAAATGACAAAATTATCTCCGAAGGATTATTAAATAATTCGATCGTTTTGGAACAACATTTGAATCGAGGAATGGATTTTGAAAACAAAGGTGAATATGATGGCGCCGTTGGTGAATATCGACGTTATTTACAGCTAAAATCGAATAATCCGTGGGTCTGCGCCCATCTGGCAGAATGCCTGGGCGTGGTGGGGGCAATCTCAGAATCAATATACTGGTTTACGGAAGCCATAAAATTGGATCCCGATTATTCCTGGGCATATTCCGGAAGGGCGACCAGCTATAAAACGGATGGAGAACTGCCGCTCTCTTTACGTGATTATCAGAAAGCTCTATCGTATTTGCCGGATAATGTCTGGTTGTTGGACCAAACAGGCGAGGTTTTATATTTATTAAACTTGTTCGAAGATGCCATTCATTATTTTAACCAATCGATTGGCCTGAGGCCTGATAATGCCTGGAGCCTGGCGTATCGCGGGGCGGCGCTGGCAGCCTGTGACGAACACGAGGCCGCCCTTTTGGATCTGGTGCAGGCAGTTAATCTTAAACCGGATTATGGCTGGGCGCATTATAACCTGGGCATTGTTTATGCCTTCCTCACTCGTTTTGATGATGCGTTGCAGCAATTTGAAATTGCTCAACAATGGATGTCTGAAAAAACCGGCATTTTAAAAGCCCGCGGCCAGTTATACATGCAGCAGGCAGAGTATGAAAAGGCGTTATGTGATTATAAAGAACTGGTCAGACTTCATCCCAAAGAGGCCTGGGTTTATGCATTGTATGCCAGATCTTTGGAAAAGCTAAACCAAAAAGAAGAAGCCTTAAAAGGCTATCAAAAATCCGTCCGTCTGGGCAATCGAAACGATAGAATTTATTGTGAAATCGGTATCCTTCAAATGAATTTTGGAAACCATGCCGCAGCGATAAATTCGTTTACGAAAGCAACTTTATTTAATAATGTTTCTACAACCGCCCTGGCAAACCGCGGAAAGGTATATCACGATCTTGGTAAATATAAAAAAGCGCTGGACGATTTAAACCAGGCCATCAATCTGACCCCGGAACCTGATCCGTGGATGTATGCCGTACGCGGATTGGTTTTTAAGGATATAACGAAAACCGACGAGGCTATTTGTGACTTCAACAAGGCTCTTGAGATCTCACCCGATTACAAATGGGTATTATATCAACGCGGCGAGGTTTTTGGCTTGCTGGGCAGGCGCGATGAAGCCCTTCAGGATTTAAAAAAAATCCTGGAACTTGATCCATTTTATACCCATGCCATAGACGCTATATTAAAGTTATTCCCATTATGCGATGAAATTTCCACGGCTGTAGAGGTATTGGAAAACATACTCAAGGGACGCGGTGATGATATAAACCTTCGACGTTTGTTGGCCAATTCTTATAACAGGGCGGGGCTTTATCAACACGCCGAAAAACACCTCACTGCAATTTTGGAAACGAATCCCGATGACCTGAATGCATTACAACAACGTGCCCTTGTTCGAAAAAATGATCTGCGCCCGGCAGAGGCTTTAATAGATATTAACCGCGCCATTCAAATTGACCCCGCGAATTTCGTTTCCTATATTTATCAGGGGCAAATATACCGTAATTTGCGCCATTTTGAAAACGCCATTGCGGCTTATGATCGCGCTCTTGAAATAGATCATATGCAGGCGTGGGCGATCGGCAACCGTGGATTATCACATTTTTTGTTGGGAAACGTGAATCAGGCCCTGGAAGACTATCGGGCTGCAATTAAGTTGGGTTATGAAAATGCCTGGATCTGGCTGCGCCTGGCCGAATTATTTGTCTTTCAAAAAGAAACAAAGCAGGTTTTGGAAGCGTTGAAAAATGTCAAAAAATTTGATGATAAGGACCATACCCTCTATTATCTGACTGCCCTGGCGCACAA
>JAJTBH010000546.1 GCA_021287005.1 Anaerolineae bacterium | reverse complement strand
AGAAATGAAACAGGCGTTAATTAATGAGTTTGGTATTTCATAGGTGGATTTTAACTTTAGAGGAGTGTTTGTATGGATAATTTTCGATTCTTAAATCCCACACGCATCATTTTTGGCCGGGGAACCGAGAATCAGGTCGGTCGGGAAGCGGCCGGTTACGCCAAAAAAGTATTGCTGCATTACGGCGGAGATAGCGCCAAAAAGACCGGTTTATATGACCGGGTGGTTAATTCGTTAAAAGCGGCAGGGGTTGAATATGTGGAATTGGGCGGCGTGAAACCTAATCCGCGTTTAAGCCTGGTACGCGAGGGCATTCGCCTGTGTCGAGAGCATAAACCGGAATTGATCCTGGCAGTGGGCGGCGGCAGTGTGATTGACTCGGCCAAAGCCATTGCAGCCGGCGTGCCTTATGCCGGCGATGTATGGGATTTTTTCACCGGCAAGGCGGAAGTAAAAGCAGCCATACCATTGGCCACCATTTTAACCATCCCTGCGGCGGGCAGTGAAGCCAGCACGGGGTGTGTCATTACTAATGAAGAGGGTTGGTATAAACGTGCATTTAACTCGGAATACGTTTATCCGCAGTTTTCAATTTTGAATCCCGAACTGGCTTTTACTCTGCCAAAATATCAGGTAGCCTGTGGTGCGGCAGATATCATTGCACATTTGATGGAGCGTTATTTTACCAATACCCAACATGTCGAATTTACCGACCGGTTAATTGAAGCAACGGTAAAAACCATCGTTCATAATGTGCCGCTGGTATTGGCCCAACCGGATAATTATGATGCCTGGGCTGAGGTGATGTGGGCAGGAACAATCGCGCACAACAACCTGCTGAACACCGGGCGCGAGGGTGATTGGGCGTCTCACGACATTGAACATGAAATCAGCGCGATTTATGACGTGGCGCATGGCGCCGGGTTGGCAGTGGTTTTCCCGGCCTGGATGAAATATGTATACAAACACGATATCAAACGTTTCACCCAGTTTGCCGTGCGCATCTGGAATGTGGATGAAAACTTCTGGTCGCCGGAATTAACCATTCTGGAAGGCATTTCACGCCACGAAGCTTTCTTAAAATCTTTGGGATTGCCAACCCGCCTGGCGGATATGGAAATAGATACGAGCCGCGTTGAAGAAATGGCGGCCAAATGTACTTCGAATGACAGCAGCACCACAGGTCATTTTGTGGAATTACATCAGAAGGATGTGGCCAATATATTGATGTTGTCGAAATAACAAAGTTTTAAAGCCGGATATCTGAATTATAGATATCCGGCTTTTATGATTTTTGTTATGGATTATGGTTAACATGAATGAGACGGGGAAATATTCACACAAGCACGGAGCATAATTATTTATGTTTAACAAACAAGCAGCAGTGAACCTATTATTCCCAGGGATTCTTTTTATACTTTGTTTAATCCTGACCGTTTTTAAAATAAACGGGTCATCAATTGGGGTATTTAACCAACGGTTTTATGGACAGGGCGCTGATGATGTTTTATGGGGTGAATCCAGATCGATTCGCTCGGATGAGTGGATGGTGCAAACTCCCTGGATTCTGGCGCAAGCGCAAAATCATTTTAATACCTTTAATCCGTTATACGGCTCCGGCGTGGATTTTACGACTGCCAACGTCCCGGTAAATAACTGGACTGTTTTTTTTCGACCGTTTCAGGTTGTATTTTTCATCCTGCCCCTTGAATACGCATTTGCATGGATGTGGTACTCAAGAGCCTTCGTTTTAATGATAGTGTTATATTTCGGCCTGTTAAAAATCACCCATAATCTGTTCACATCCATTTTATTATCACTTAGTTTTTGTTTTTCCGCTTTTATTCAATGGTGGTACGCGACACCTGCCATTGAGGTGGTAACTTTTGGATGCCTAATCGCCATTATGCTTGTGAATTATCTTAAAGCGGATCATATAAAAAACGCAATTTTCCATTATTTTTTATTCATTTATTTCTCATGTTGTTTTGTGATTCATTTATATCCACCTTTTCAAATTCCTGTCGCGTTAAGCCTGGCATTTATCCTGCTCGGGTATTGGATAACAGGATTTCAGAAAAAAATACTAA
>JAJTBH010000545.1 GCA_021287005.1 Anaerolineae bacterium | reverse complement strand
TCACGCCCGGAAAGTCGTCCATATTAAAAACGACTCGTAAAAGTTTTAACGGCCCGATCTTATATTTCATTGACAAACAGGATGAAGAGAAATTACAGAGCAATCCCATCGTCGGTCCGTTTTGTTTTAGAGCGCCGGCAGTGAATGTAAATTCAATCCGCAGCAGTATTAAAATCGCATTATATAAATTCCATCACCCCAATCCTAAAAATGATGAGAGTTACCAGATCATTTCGGAGATGGTAACAGACTCTTCCTTCTCAATAAAGTTGGACGACGATGGTAATACCACCCTGGAATGGGTGAATGATAATTTTGAAAATCTGACCGGTTACACTTTTGAAGATTTTATGCGGGATGATCGCTGGAAGACTCATATTCATCCCGATGATCAGCAAAACCTGGAAAGCATGATTGAAAACTTGCTGCGCGGTCAATCGGTAAATAATGAATACCGTTTGCGCCACCATGCCGGTCACCTGATCTGGATTCAATTTTTAGGCCAGCCATATTTTAATGGAACCAGCAAACGTGTGGAAAAGATTTATTGCGCACTGCGCAATATCACCAAAATCAAATTAACCAAAGAAATACTTTATCAAGATCAAGAAGAACTGCGGGCGCTTTTTGATAACGCCCCGATCGGTATGGCAATCACCTCGTTGGATCACCGTCTGATCTCGGTGAATACCACCTTTTGTACCATGACCGGTTATTCCTATCGCGATTTAATCAGCATGCCCATTATCGATATCACCCACCCGGCCGATCGCGACGCTGAACTTGAACATTTTAAAGGACTAAATGCCGGCGTATATATCAGCTTTGAAATGGAAAAACGGCTGCTCACGCATGAAGGCAAAGAGTTGCTGGTAAATATGCATGCCAGTCTCATTCGTGACACGCACAGCATTCCATCATATTATATTTCCCAGTATGTCGACATTACCCAACGCAGGGCTGATGAAAAATTACTTGAAGAGTCGTTTATGACTTTTTCAACGGTATTAAACAGCCTGGATGCATATGTAAATGTAATTGATCCGCAAACGCACGAGATTTTGTTTGCCAACCAGCATACCATTGAAGCCTTTGGGCAGGTCACCGGAAAACCATGCTGGCAGGTCTTGCCCGATCACCAGAACAGTATTTGTGCTTATTGTAATCAACACTCATTAAACACGCCTGAAGAAAAAACCAGGGATTTTGTAATTGAAGAGGATTTTTACAGCAAAATTAATGCATGGGTCGAAATTCGTGCACATACCGTGCGTTGGATTGATAACCGCCTGGTACGCCTGGAAATCGCTACCGATATTACCCGGCGCAAACGGATGGAAGTTGAAATGCAGTTGTTAAACGGTTCTTTAAGCGCCAATTTACTTGCCATGCAAGAGCACAATCGCCAAATCACCCTGCTTAACCGGATGAATAAAAATTTACAGGCCTGCCATAACACGCAAGAAGCCTATCCGCTCATTCAACAAACCTGCCAGGATCTTTTTCACGACCATCCGGGTGTTTTATTAATTCGCCCTTTAGACAAGGATGATTTTGAAATCGCCTGTCAATGGGGCACACCTATTCATCCTATTGATAATAGTTTTATCAAGGATTGTCCAATTTTTGTTGATAAAAAACCGATTTTAGCTCTCTTTTCTGATAGCACGACCACCTGTCCTCACTTAAAAACCGATAAAAACGCGCCGCCTTTCATTTGTATCCCTTTGATTCATGAGGATAATGTATTTGGGGTTTTGCATATTGAATATTATGACACCAACCCCTTTGAATCAATCGAAAGTCTTTCGATTAAAAGCAGTGAATGGAAACAACTTTCTATTAAAGAGTGGGAAGACCTGGCATTATTAACTGCGCCCCAGATTTCTCTTTCACTGGTCAACCTTTCTTTAAAAGAACAGTTGCAGCTTGAAGCCATTCGGGACCCGCTTACCGGACTTTACAACCGTCGTTATATGCAAGAAAGCCTTGAACGCGAGTTTAACCGCGCCTTACGGCATAATCACCCGGTTTCAGTCATGATGATGGATATCGATCATTTTAAAACTTATAATGACCGGTATGGGCATATGGTTG
>JAJTBH010000023.1 GCA_021287005.1 Anaerolineae bacterium | reverse complement strand
CCCAGAAACCTCGCCTGTCCAGCAAAAAAGTGCGCCCGGTGTACTCAAAAGCAAACCGAATCCATAACACCGGAAAAAAGGGAATGAAAAAATAAGCCAGTTTTGCCCAGAGTAAAGTTTCCTGTTCGGTGGGGGTGGCCAATTCCAAATAGTTGCAAAAAAGGAAACCGCAAACGCAAATTAATATCCAGGTCAGCGATTTAAAGCCGGTTACTTTGCGACGCCGCCAGGAAATAATGGTGGATAAGATGGATATAATTCCGGCTATGGGCGCAAGGATCAGGTAAATTTTATATTGCATCATGGTGTTACCGGCAGAGAAAAATTGAAGTGAAGGCTAATGTCCTCACGAATTATACAGGATATTTTTTCCTTTAAACTTAACAAACCTGTTATGCAAGAGTCAATTTGGGTAAGGGATAGTAGCGACTTGAGCGATTTTTTTGCTGCCAATCCATGCTGCTTAAACGGATTTATAGCGGGTATGTTTAACGGGTAAAGCGGATTTAAAACGACAAACCCCGTTCAGTATCAAGAACGGGGTTTGTCACACCGGTTACAGGATGATATTAATCAGGAAAGCGCCTGGCCCTGGCTGTCATTTAATTTGCGTGTGGCAATCAGAATGATGTCAATTAACCACCAGACGCCCAAACCGCCGCCGGTGATTAGTTTGACAATACCGAGGACTGTATATCCCAGGTAAAAACGATCAACGCCCAGATAGCCTAATAAAATGGATAAAATTAATGCAGTAGATTGTTTTTTGGGGCTCATAAAAGTCTCCTTGAACTTAAAAATTAAATAACCTGGTTTAGACAGTATTATAGTTTCCGCAAAATAGTCTCGTAATATCAAAAACAATTACCGGCACTGGTTATTTTTAACCAATTAATTTACCCCTTTTTTGACCAATAACACCTGAAGTAATCTGCATTTTTTCGTAAATTTGCACATGCTATAATGATCAAGCAGATAAAAATAGGAGTTAAAGATCTTATTTGCGTTTATCGCCATCATCCCGGCCTTTACTCAACAAAATCAATAGTTTTAGATGGTACCCAATTTCTGTGATCATAAAAAGGAATATTTTATGAAGTATAAATTATTGCTGGTTTCATTGCTTGTTTTTAGTCTATTGTTATCTGCCTGCGGCGGGCAGAATCAGGAACAGGCGCTTGCAGTGGCCGTTGCGTTAACGCAAACGGCTGCCGGACCGGCTGCTACGGCCACCCCGATCCCAACCGCCACCCAGGAAGCCACCGGAACGATCAATGGCACGGTCAATGTGATGGCGCCACCCACACCGCATATGACCGTTTATGCCGTCGATCCTGCCACCAAAAAATGGGCTTCAGTTGAGACACAACCTTCCGATGGTGCTGCCTCATTTTCGCTGACAGTGCCGGTTGGTTCTTATCAAGTATTCGCTTTTAGCGATGGCGGCGGCGGCGTAGCCTATTACATCGATGCCAGTCAATTGGCCCTGGTGAGCGTCTCTGCCGGCGCAACGGTAAATAATATCGGCGTGCACACGCCCAGCCAGAATGAATGCGGCAGTATGTTGGATATTCCCGCCTCGCCGGATGGAAAATTTCAGGCAAAACCCGGCCCGGCTGCCGGCTGCCAGCCCGGCAGCGAGCAGAGCGCTTCGGCGGATTCCACCACACCCACACGTGTGCAGTTTTCGGCAGGCAGCAGCAGTTGGTACACCAACGGTGACGTGTTACCCGGCAGCTCGATAGGTTATGTTTTATATGCCAATAAGGGGCAGACCATGTCCGTGACCCTGGCAACCACACCCGCTTCCAGCGGCACGTTTTATATCCGCACGGCAGACGGCATTATTATCCAGCCCAAAGCTTATTCCAGTTGGACGTTTGTATTGCCTGCCAGCCAGGATTATGTGGTGGGTGTAGATAACCCCACTCAACAGACCATTCAATATTCGTTGACCATTTCCATTCCTCCGAATAATGCTTCTGCATCTTCCAGCACCACTTCCCCCACGGCTGTTCCGACGGTTGTTCCCGTCAGCGGCCCGGTAAACCAGACCATCCGTTTTGATGCCGGCCCCATGTCGGTGCAGTTAACCGGCGCAGTGGTCAGCGGCCAGCGCGATCGTTATAATTTGAGCTTAAGCAAAGGAGAAATGCTGGATGTGATCATTACTTCGCTTGAAGCCAATGCCGTTTTCTCCATCATCGGTCCGGATGGTAATGCGCTGCCGGGTACTGAAGAAGGCAAAGACACCAACAACTGGGCCGTACCGGCCCCGTCGGACGGTTCATACAGCATTGTGGTCGGCTCCACCCGTGGAAACGCTACCTATACTTTGGACGTGAAGGTAGATTAAAAAAGAATGCGTTGTTGTGATTAGTTAACAGCCAACGTTTGAGATTTATAAAAACTGCGAGTGCACCTCGCAGTTTTTATTTGGACGTAATGATAATTGTTCGGAAGATGGTTCAGTTTTTTGGAACCCTACCGATCATTTAACTATCATTAATTTATTTGAATGGCGCCCCATTATTGTTAAATTGGCCATTCAAATTGAAAAAGTGTATAATAATCGGATATTTATACTCCATAATAGCCATCGTGGACTAACTCATGAAGATTGATATTCCTACTTTATCGGTTGTTTTGCTTATCAGCAATATTTTATTGGTAATCACTTTTTTTATCCAATATCGTTTAAATCGTAGTTATCAGGGAATTGGCTGCTGGCTTTCAGGGACGGTTGGCATAACCCTGGCTACGGTTTTTATAGCATTGCAGGAAATAAGCCCCTGGTTGGCCCCGGTAAATATTATTTTAAATAACGTCTGTTTTTTTGGCGGAACGTTATTGATTTATTGCGGTATTCTGCGTTTTTTGGGTTTGCGCGAAAACCGAAAGCTTAATATTGCCATCATCATTTTATTTACCTTCATAATTGTATATTTCACCATCATTCAAGATAATTCAATGGTACGCCATATTGTCCTGGCTCTGGGTGTTGCCCTGGTGTCATTCATCACCGGACGGTGCCTGTTGGTATATAAACCGGCTTCCATTGTTGCTTCGGCGAACTTTACCGCTGTCATATTTTTTATTCAATCCATTTTTAATTTTATTTTAATAGCCGATTTGGCGAACCTTTCCCGGATGAACGGCTTGCTAAATTTTATGATAAGCCAAACCGCTGAATATTTGGTGACACTGATTACGACCGTGTTATGGACGTTTGGTATGATTTTAATGATTAACCAGCGCCTGGTTAAGGATATGGGCAAGAGCAAGGAACAATTTGAATTGATTTTTAATGTCAATCCGGATGCCATGTCCATCACTCGTTTGCAAGATGGGTATATTGTGGATATCAATGAGAGTTTCACGGAGTTAACCGGTTTTACCTGCTCGGAGATTTCGGGAAAAAGCATATTTGATATCAAACTCTGGGTGAATCTGGAAGATCGTAATAAAGTAATCCACCTCGTGAAAGAACACGGTTTCTGTCGAAGTTTTGAAACGATCTTTCGCCGCGGAGATGGCAGTCTGTTATACGTCAGTTTGTCGGCAGATATTTGTATTTTAAACGGACAGGATCACATGATCAGTGTCTTCCGCGACATCAGTGAACTGAAACGCGCCGAGACACAAAAACAAGAAGCGCTTAAAGCGCTGTATGCAAGTGAACAATTATATCGATCCATTCTACAGGCTTCGCCGGATAATATTACCATTACGGACTTGCAGGGAAACATTCGCACCGTTTCACCAATAGCCCTGACCATGTTTGAATATAAAACAGAAGATGAGATTCTGGGGCATCCATTAACCGATTTTTTGATACCTTCGGAGGTGGAACGCGCTCAAAAGAATGTTGCTCTGATGTTTACCGGCATCTTTACCGGCCCGAATGAATATACGGCTGTTCGCGCAGATGGCAGCCTGATTGAAATTGAAGTAAATGCTGAATTTATTCGCGACGCCGATGGTTCGCCTGCCAGTATCGTTTATATCATCCGTGATATTACCGAACGTAAACGCCTTAAAGAAGAATTGCAGCAGCAGGCCAGCACGGATGATTTAACCGGTGTCACCAACCGCCGTCATTTTATTAAAACGGCGAACTATGAAATAGCGCGCGCTATTCGTTTTGAACATCCCATGTCGATTGCGTTGGTGGACATTGATAATTTTAAGTCCATTAACGATACTTATGGACATGCAGCCGGCGATGAAACTCTCATTAGACTGACAAAAATTTGCCGTGAAAACATTCGAGATGTAGATATTTTTGCCCGCCTGGGCGGCGATGAGTTTGTTTTACTGCTGCCGGATACAGCCTGCAACCAGGCGTACCAGGTTGTTGAACGTATTCGACGGTCTTTAAATTCCTTATCGGTGAATTGGGAAGATCAAAAGATTTCAATTACCATCAGTTCCGGCATAGCCGGATTGGAGCATGAAACCGATACATTGGACATTCTGCTGGCGCGGGCCGATCAGGTGTTATACCAGGCCAAAGATGCCGGTAAAAACCATATAATGGTTAACAATTGCCAGTAATTAATTTGTGGAATTAAAATTAAAAAGAGGGGAGAAATCCTATGACTGCACAGATTCCCGAGCGGTTGATTTATGAGAGTCAGTCTGCTGCCACAATGTGATGGGTGTATCTGTCACGGCGGGCAAAATACCATGATTCAATCGCTGGTATACGGGGTGCCATTATTAATCTTGCCCGGGCCAATTTTCGAACGACGTTTTAATGCCGGTCAGGTTCAAAAGGCCGGCGCCGGATATATGGGTGAACTGCCCGATTTTAATTCCGCCTGGTTGCAAACTGCCTTTCTCAAACAAAAAGAAAGTGCGGCGCAGGCGGCTGCCCTGGGACAAAAAATTAACAGCCTGGGCGGCGCCCGACAGGCAGTTGAGGCAATTAATAACTGGCTGGTGGTATAACAACTTAAAGACCCGTATCTGACGGCAAGTTTTAGCGTCATAGATAAGTAGAATAAAAATCTTATGACAACAGAGAACGACCTGATAATTCAAGCCCGCCAGTTTCAAGAATCAGCCCTGGCCGAGATTTATGACCTTTATAGCCCCGGTGTATATCGGTATGCCGTGCGTTTGCTGGGTGAAACGCAACTGGCGGAAGAATGCGTGGCGGATACTTTTTTCCGTTATCTTCAGGCGCTGCGCAGCGGCGGCGGCCCGGCGGATCATTTGCAGGCTTACCTGTACCGCATTGCCCATAACTGGATTACCGATTTTTACCGCCGCCAGCCCCCGCCATCCCTGCCGCTTGATGATGAAATCCCCGATGTAAACCAGGATATGTTAAAAAATGCGGTCCAATCGTTTGAAAAACAGGCCATTCGCCGCGCGCTGATGCAGCTTACCGCCGAGCAGCGCCAGGTGGTTTTGCTGAAATTTCTGGAAGGTTGGGACAATGAGACTGTGGCGGGTTTGATTAATAAACCGGTAGGGGCCGTTAAAGCTTTGCAGCACCGGGCTTTAAATACACTGCGCCGGCTGCTGGTGCCGGAGGAGGAGTAATATGTCTGATTGTGATAACGAACCACGTGATTTTGAATTGGAAAAATTGCTGGTTAAATTGGATGAGATTCCAGCGCGTGAAACACAGGCCGCGGCGCAGGGCCGGGAACGTTTTCTGGCACAGGCGCGGGAATTGGCGCCGGGCGTATCCGAACAGGTTAAGCAGCGTCATACAGGGTGTAACAAAAACATTTTTGAAAGGATTTTGCTTTATATGAAAACACCCTTAAGATCGTTAACTCTGGCAGGTACTGCCCTTTTGGCCGTAGTAGTGATTTTTATGGCTACCAGCGCCACACGCGTGTCGGCTCAACAAATTATGGAACGCGCCGTATCGGCGCGCGATAAAGCGGCTGCCGTGGTGGGCATTCTGCATAACCGCATTCAGGTTTATGACAACCCCGGTACGGACGAAGGAGCCGGAACAACCCTGGTTATCGATGATTATTTTAATCTGGAAAGCGGTTTTTTCCGCCGCGTTGAAAGTGACCTGAACGGCACGATCCAGAGTATCAGCGGCAGCGACGGCAATTATTCTTATAATTTGCTGTCTTCGGCATCTGACGGCAGCCTGAAGATCGAACGATACCCCGTCAGCCCCAAACCGGCTGCGGATGATGAAAATAGAGCCGCGGCATCGATCAGTGTGGATGACAGTACCCGCGCTGTTTACGACCAGTTTTACAACAACCCCCGCGTGGAAGTGGAAGCCGAAAAAACCTGGACGGATGGCAGCCCTGTGTATGTGCTGATCAACCGCAGTTATCAGACCCAAAAGAACGGGGATGGCCAGGGCACGCTGACCGGCACCACACGCATGGTTTTTAATAAAGACACCTACCAACTGTTGCAGGTACAGACCAGTGTTCATAAAGACGGTAAAGATATTTTGATCTACCAGTGTGATTTTCTGGTCAATGAAGTTTTACCGGCCGACACCTCGATTGCCTGGGATCTGAGCGACCTGAAAAACGCTACGGTTTTGGATGCGCCAGAGCCCGATCAGGAAGACGTGAAATTTGACACGCTGGCCCGGCAGGACCTGATCGAACGCGGTGCGCATGCCTATGTGTTTTCACCCATCCCGGAGGGTTACAGTGAAGATATCGTTGCCGCCGAGGGCCAGCCTGAAAATCAGCCCTACCAGTATGAAGTTAATTACCATTTCGGAGACGGTAAAACCTTTGGAATGATGGCGATTGGCGCCCTGGAAAGCAACTTTGTTGAGAAGAATTTTTATGACGGCAGTTATAAAACGGCTTCGGGTCTGGTGTTATATTACAGCCCATCTTCAAGAGATAATTTCACTTCGGCCATCCTGGCCACTCCGGATGGTGAGGGTTTTCTGACCATGGTCGATCTGCCGCGGGCAGAGGTTGAGAGCCTGGCCGAAACCCTGGTGCCGCTGCAATAATAAGGCACACACCAAAGTATTGAACTTAAAAACTGCCTCCTGTTTGGTTACGGGAGGCAGTTTTTTGTTTTACATGGCGCAAAGCTGTTTCACGATTTCAAGCGGCATAAAAGTGCGCTCTGCAATGGCTTCAGCCGTCAGGCCCTGGGCCAAAAATCGTTGGATGACGGCGGGCATAGGCTCGCCCAGCTCGATAATATGCCCGTCGGGATCGTAAAAACGAAATACACGCTGCCCCCAGGGTTGTTCGAGCATCGGGTGAATAAAAGCCACATTTTCGGCTTGCAGTTTAAGCAGGGCATTATCCAGTTCAAAGGTCTCAAAATATAATTCGGCGTTGTTGTTCCGTACACTTTCGTCGGAAGCCGGGTGATTAAAGATGATTTGCGAAGCGTGGTCGCGCTGCCAGAGGGCAAAACCACCCTCATAACCCACGTTGGGGCCGTGATCCATCAACACTTTCTGCCCCAGTACTTCTTCGTAAAAACGGCGCGAATTTTGGATGTCCTTAACAAAGATAACGGCAGAGGTTAATTTGATTTCCATAATTTTTATCTCCTGTGTGAAACATGGTTTATTGTAAATCAATGCCCTTATTATGCCCGTAACAAACCCGCATCGATAGCAAAATCTTGCGTCCGATTTGACAATTCTTGCGTTGACTTTAAAAAACGGTAATGGGCACGCACAGGTCAAAAACATAATCGCCGCCGGGGTTTACATCCGGCGCTTCGTAAATGATTTCGTAAGGCGGCAGATCGGCCATGAAAAAACCGCTGTCCGGCAGCCAGGTGCGGTAGATCAGGCGATAAGTTTCCTGAATTTCGGCCACATCGCGACAGCGAAAACGGGTGACCGCGCACAAATGGGCGGGAAAATCCCAGAAGCTGGCGTGCGGGTCGTTGTTAATTTCAGCAGGCACATCCATGCAGGCGTAATAGCGGCAGCGGTTGAGCGGGGTAATGGCCGGATCGTCAAAAGAAATGCCGATCAGGCGGGTTTCGGGGCGCAGCAGTTGGTGGGCATTCATCCATTGAAAGAGTTTCACCCAGGCGGCCTGCGTGCTGGTCGGGCTGTAACCGTGACGTGAAGCAAAATAAACCAGGTGCAGCGTTTCCATTTGTTTAACCTGAACATCCACCGTTTTTTGTTGGTTTTTTTCGGTGGCCGGGACCTGTGTTTCAAGCCGGGCGGCCGGGGCGCCCTGACGGGCGTAAGAACTGGCCGGTTGGCCAAAATGTTTTTTGAAGGCCCGCGCAAAAGCCGATGAGGAGGAAAAACCACAGGTGAAACTGATTTCTGTGATGGAACGGGTCGGGTTTTTAACCAACAGATTGGCGGCGCGTTCCAGGCGCTGGCGCAAGATGTAATCCTGCGGATTTTCACCCATCAGCGCACTGAAGATGCGGTGAAAGTGATAAGGGGAAAAACCGGCTGCCTGTGCCACTTTTTCAAGATCTAAAGGGGCGGAGAGATTCTTCTCGATATAGTTCATGGCCTGTTCAAGCCGGTTAAGATACAACTGGCGGTAAGAACCGGGAATGTTAAAGGGGGGCATGATTTCCTCCGCGTGAATTTAAAATTTGAACTGTTTGATTAAAAACTAAATATATGCGAGGTTGTTTTTTGTTCGGGTATAACATTCGCATAGATTTATTTTTGATCGATCAGGCTTAAAAAATATCCCGAAAACAAACGTACACTCTCCGTTAATATTTTTTCCCGTTCGGCTTCGCTTAAATTTGATGAACTGATATTGTGAATAATTCCTTCGGATGCATAAAAAATGACATATGCTTTGGCATGCAGATATTCGGGTTCGGCTTTAAGGTAATGCTGTAGAATTTTTTCAAATACCAACAATGAGGCTGCATCGGACTGTTCTGTGTAACGTTTGATCTCGTCATCAAAAAATGCCATTTGTTGTGCCTGCTGGAAAAGCGGCATGTATTTCTGGTGCACGTAAATCAGGCGGATCATGATCTGGTAAAAAACCGGGTTTAAATCCTGCGAGTCATCTTTTAAGAAGTCGTTGACGTTTTCGGTGATGACTGCCAGCATGCCGTTTGTCTTTAAAATAACTGTAAAAACTGCCCACGGAAACGCCAGCTTCACGGGCGATGTCGTCTGCCAGAATATTATGAAAACCATCGCGAATAAATAATTTTTCTCCGGCGCCCATAATTTTTTCATAGGTTTGAATACTTCTGGCCTGTGTGGGTCTGCGCGGTGTATGTTTAGAAGCAGGGGATTGGGTTTGATCCATTTTGACCTCGAATTATATGAGAAAAACCTCATTTATCCTTGACAATATGAGAAGTGTCTCGTATTATAAACATGAGAGTTTACTCATATTATTATACAGGATTTATCCAAAAAATGGATATCAGAGGCAGACATGAAAAACAAAATTATAAAATTAAGCGTCACCAATTGTTACTTAATTAAAAACGGCGCGGATAAATATATTTTAATTGATACCGGTTATGCGGACGAATGGGAATTATTTAATGAACGTTTAAACGAACAAGGCCTCAAACCGGCCGACATCAGCCATATCATCTTAACCCACCATCACGACGATCACTGCGGGTTGTTAAACCGGCTGACGGCGCTAAACCCTGCCATGCGGGTGGTGATGTCTGCAAAGGCCAGAGAACTGCTGCTGCTTGGAAAAAACGACCGCAGCCAGGGCGGTGGGTTAATTAACCGCCGGGTCAGCCTGGTCTTAAACTTAAAACAGTTTTATATCTCATGGGTGTTAAAAAAGAAGATCGACAAAAAAGATAATCTCACTTTTCCACTCTATCATGTGCGCCCGAATGATATTGTGCTGGAAGGTGAAACCCGCCTGGAAAACATTGGCATTGATCTTCCGGGCGAGATCATCGAGACCCCCGGTCATTGCGCCGACAGCATTTCGATTTTGTTTGACGATGGCGATTGTTTTGTGGGGGATGCCGCAGCTAATTTCCTGCAATTTACCGGCACAAAATATTGTGTGATTTTTGTCACCGATTTGGATAGCTACTACCGAAGCTGGCAAAAAATTATTTCAAAACAAAGCCGTCTCATCTACCCGGCGCATGGCAAAGTCTTTCCTGTTGGGCGATTGCAAGAAAACTTGTTTAAAAACAAAACCGAAAACATGGTGCTTTTTTCATAAGACATTCCAACCTCATGCTACGACAGGGCAGTCGCATCTAAATTTATTTTTTTAAAAAGGAACAATTTTTACCTCACCGCCGCCAAAGGCGTGCTACGCATAACCCCGCCCCAGGGCGGGGAATTTTAAAAAAAGCAGTGATATTGTACCCAAAGGCTACAATATCACTGCAAAAAACTATTTTCTCCCCTTCTCGATTCGGGAAGGGGTTGGAGGATGGGTAAAAACGATTGTAAATCCAATAAAAAAAAGATGCGATTGCATGCTGCGATACATGGATGGGCTATAATTAAGTCGGAGAGATTCTATGAAAACATTTCGTAATCCCGGTAGCATTCATCCGCCGGTGGCGGCGTATACGCACCAGATAGAAATCAGCGGCGCTGAGCGGCTATTGGCGCTTTCGGGGCAAATTGGCAAAACCGTGGATGGTTATATTCCAGATGATCCCATTGAACAGATTGAGATCGCTTTTAAAAACCTGCAAGGAAACCTGGAGGCGGCCGGCATGACTATGGCCGATGTGGTTAAGATTACATTTTACCTGGTGGGTGAGATGGATGCAGCCCGGCGCAAGACGGTGATGAACGCCTGGTTAAAAGAGCCTTATCTCTGCACGACGCTTTTGTTTGTCAGTGCACTGGCCAACCCCCAGTTTAAAGTGGAAATTGACGCCTGGGCCAGCAAAGCATTATAAAAACAGTCGAAAGAAGGGGATGATTAGATGAATATAACTATTCGGCCCTGTCATGATTCAGATCTTAAAATGCTGCAAAAAATCGGCATTGAAACATACGACGAGACCTTTCGCGCCATGAACGAGCCGCATATTATGGATCAATACCTGGCTGAAGCTTTTAACCTCGCCAGACTGCGCGAAGAGCTGGCGAACAAAAGCAGTTATTTTTATTTTCTTTTTGTAGATGAAATATTGGCCGGATATTTAAAATTAAACGAAGCACCGGCACAGTCGGATATTAATGATCCCGATGCTCTGGAAATTGAACGGATTTATGTGCGCAAGGCTTTTAAGGGGCAGGGCCTGGGCAAATATTTGATGAATTATGCATTGGATTTTGCCCGCTTTAAAGCCAAAACTTACGCCTGGTTGGGAGTCTGGGAGAAAAACAGTGCGGCCATCGCCTTTTATAAAAAAATGGGCTTTGTTGAAGCGGGCGGGCATTCATTCAGAATGGGCGATGAGATCCAATCCGATCTGGTGATGAAAAAACAACTGGATTGAAGGTTGATTAAAAAAAGTGTTCCAGCGCTGCGGCGCTTTTTTGAATTTCAGTCGGCGAAACCGGGCGGCTGCCGGCTTTTTTAAGCTGTTCCTTAAGCATCTGTCCGGCGAGGGGGGACATGTTTTTTAAAATGCGGGCCTGCACATCGCCATCTGCGCCCATCAAGGCCATCACCAGTTCGGGTACACCCTGGCTGCCGACCTTTTTCAACCAGGATTGAATCTCTAAATCGCCCATATGTTTGATTTTTTCCAGAGTCATAAACACCTCCAGTGGATATATTAATTATAACCATACTAAAAGCATAAATGTACACCCATTTTGCCGGTCAAAGTGTTTGTGCTGCCTGTACCTTACCAATAATGTGTCTTGTTGAAACCAACGTCGAAAAACTGCGTAAATATAGCGGAGCAAAAAAGTTTATGAAGATACGTTATCTGTTTTTGATGAGTTTATGGTTAATTTCATGGTTAAGCGCCTGTGTGCCAGCCGCTTCGCAGGTTAAAGAACAAACATTTTTAGATTGGGTTAAAACCAGCCCTGAGTCGCAAGGCATTGACTCGGATAAACTGGCCGACATGTTGGCCGCCGTTCAGGCACAGGAAATTAATTTACACAGTGTTTTAATCGTGCGCAACCAGCGCCTGGTGCTGGAAGCCTATTATGATCCCTATGGCCCGAATGTGCGCCACACGGTCGAATCCAATACCAAAAGTATCATCGGGGCATTAGTCGGCAGTGCTATAAACCAGGGATTGATTAAAAATGAAGATCAAAAATTAATTGAGTTTTTTCCCGGACGCCGCATTGAACATCTGGACGTGTTAAAACAAAATATCAGCCTGAAGGATTTATTGAGCATGACCTCCGGTCTGGATTGTGAAGACCAAACTCCGGCGGCAGCGGGCATGTATCAAACCCGGGGCTGGGTGCAATATCTGTTGGATCGGCCGCTGATTAACCCACCGGGAGAACACTGGGCTTATTGCAGCGGCTCGGTCCATTTGCTCTCGGCCGTCCTGCAAAAAGTGAGCGGCATGGAAACCCGCGCCTATGCCAACCAGATGTTGTTTGAACCGCTGGGCATTGCGGCGGTGGAAGAAAAAGACTGGGGCGGCGATCCGCAGGGTTTCAGCAATGGTATTGCCGGTTTATACCTGACCCCGCGCGAACTGGCGCGTTTTGGGCT
Organism: Anaerolineae bacterium; assembly: GCA_021287005.1. Classification (GTDB taxonomy): domain Bacteria; phylum Chloroflexota; class Anaerolineae; order Anaerolineales; family Anaerolineaceae; genus JAJTBH01. Next base: position 9,831 of record JAJTBH010000023.1, on the reverse strand, counting down.
GCTTTACCTGCAACAGGGGCGCTGGAATGGGAAACAGCTTGTTTCAAAAGACTGGGTACAAAAATCCACCTCGCAGCAGGCTTATATAGGCAAAAGCGACTATACGGCGGGTATGGACCGGCGCTTTGGTTACCTGTTTTCAATCTTCCCTGAAAAAGAATATTACGGTTACCTGGGCATGGCCGGGCAGGCGTTGTTTGTTTTTCCGAAGCAAAATATGCTGGTTGTTTTTACCGCCGGTTTGCCGGTGGGGGCTGAAGGGCAGTTGTTGCCCCTGGTAAATGATTATATTTTACCCTCCGTTCGATCGGGGCAGGCGCTGCCTGAAAACCCGGCTGCAAACCAACGTTTAACCGACGCCGTGTTTCGGGCTGCCGGTTTATCACAGCCATTGATTGAATTACCGGTTGAAGCGGCTGATATATCAGGCCGGGAAATCACCTTTGACCCCAATCCCTATGGCTGGAACACCCTTGTTTTTACTTTTAAAGATGGAACCAGCGAAGCGCTGGTTAATGTCAACCGCAGCATACAGTACCGCATGGGCCTGGATGGGCGTTACCGCCTTACGGATAACCAACCCGGCCGACCGCTGGGCTTAAAAGCGCGCTGGTTGGATGGACACAGCCTGCTGGTGGATGACATTAGCCTGGGTGAATTTGGTTTAACGGAAGTTGTTTTCACCTTTGCAGGTGAGCAGGTACAAACCACGGTTAAAAATCTTAATTTTCCGGGAGATGAAAGTTTTTTGAACGGTCGCCTGAACGCCGTAAAAAACTGAAAAGTATCTGAAAGGTTGGATGGTCAAAACTGCTCTTGACTTGCTATTTTTAATTAGATACACTTAAGTCTGGTTGGGGAGTAGCTACCTGCCGACGGCAGGATAGGTTGTCGTCAAGACGGAAACGCAAGTGACCCGGCAACTTATTACGTTGTTCCAAACGTAAGGCAAGACCATCACAGTCTACTCTGTGGTGGTTTGTTTTTTTAACGTCACCATCAAATTTATCAGAGATAATAAAACGGAAAGGTATATATGATTGAAGATTTATGGTATCAAAATGATGTAGAGGAAGTTCTAAAAAAACTGGAAAGCGGCCGTGAAAACGGGTTGACTTCCGGCGAGGCCGAAGAACGCCTGGCTAAATACGGCTCCAATGAATTGGTTGATAAAGGCGGTAAAAGCCCCTGGAAAATTTTATTGGACCAGTTAACCGGCGTGATGGTCATCATTTTGATTATCTCTGCTGTGATTTCGATTTTTTTGGGCGATGTTGAAGATGCCATAGCTATTCTGGCCATTGTGATCTTAAACACCATTCTGGGATTCACCCAGGAATATCGCGCAGAAAAGGCTATGGAAGCCTTAAAGAAAATGGCCGTTCCACACGTTCGTGTACGGCGCGACGGGCGTGTATTGGAAGTTTCAGCCCGCGATGTTGTGCCGGGTGATATCGTGCTGGTTGAAGCCGGCAATACCATTCCGGCGGATGGGCGCCTGATGGAAAGCTCAAACCTGCGCATTCAGGAAGCCGTTTTAACCGGTGAATCTGAACCGGTTGAAAAAATCATTGAAGCCATTCCCCAGTCGAACCTGGGCATTGGCGACCGGCGCAATTCGGTTTACAGTGGCACAATCGTCACCTATGGCCGCGGCGCTTATGTGGTTACCGAAACCGGCATGCAGACCCAGTTGGGGCATATTGCCAACATGCTGCAAAGTGTGGGGCAGGAATCGACGCCGCTGCAAAACCGCCTGGAACAGGTGGGGCGCGGCCTGGCAATGGCCGCCCTGGCGATTGTGGCCGTTGTGTTTGCCATGGGTGTGATGCGCGGCGATGAGCTGCGTCTGTTGTTCTTAACGGCCATCAGCCTGGCGGTGGCGGCTGTGCCCGAAGGTCTGCCCACGGTGGTGACCATTGCTTTGTCGGTGGGTGCGCAGCGGATGTTAAAACGACACGCTTTAATCCGCAAGCTGCCGGCTGTTGAGACCCTCGGTTCGGTTACTGTGATTTGTTCGGATAAAACCGGTACATTAACTGAAAACCGCATGACCGTCACCGTTTTGGATACGGCCGGTTCTGAAATTAACTTACAGGAACAACTGCGTGATTTCAGCCCCACTGTGAATCCTGAAAACGATCCGGTGTTAAACATAAACGAGAAAGATTCGATCCGGCTGTTATTGGCGGGCGGAGCCCTGTGTAACGATGCCACCTTGGAACCTTCGCAGACCAGCGCCGGTGAATACAGCGCCATTGGCGACCCAACCGAAGGCGCGCTGGTGATTGCCGCAGCTCATGGCGGTTTATGGAAAGCTCAACTGGAACAAACTTTACCCAGAGTGGCCGAACTGCCCTTTGATTCCGAGCGCAAACGCATGACCACCGTACACCCCTTTGTGGCGACGGATAACGCACTGGCATTATTAAAATCAGCGGGCGCCTCCGCCCGGTTTATTGCCTTTACCAAGGGTTCGGTGGATGGTTTGCTGGATATTTCAACACATGTCTGGACCGATCACCATATGGAGACGCTGGATGACGCCTGGCGCAAACGCATTCAAGATGCCAACAACCGCCTAGCAGGCAATGGTATGCGCGTGCTCGGCCTGGCTTACCAATTGCGTGATAACGAAAAAACCAATGATACCAGCGCGCCGTTGGAACAAAATTTGACCTTCGTCGGCCTGGTGGGTATGATTGACCCGGCGCGCGCCGAGGTGAAGGATGCCGTGTTTACGGCCAAAACAGCCGGCATTCGTCCGGTCATGATCACCGGCGACCATCCGCTGACGGCGGCTTATATCGCCCGCGAACTGGGTATTATGGAAACCGGTCACAACGATAAAACCCTGACCGGTCAGGACCTCGAAAAGATGAGCACCGAGGACCTTGAAAAGGTGGTGGATGACGTGGCCGTTTATGCCCGCGTTTCCCCGGAACATAAGTTAAAAATCGTACAGGCTTTGCAGCGGAAGGGGCACATTGTGGCCATGACCGGCGACGGGGTGAACGACGCCCCGGCATTAAAGAAAGCCGACATCGGCGTTGCCATGGGTATCACCGGCACCGACGTTTCCAAGGAAGCGGCCGACATGGTGCTGCTGGATGATAACTTTGCCACCATTGTGGCTGCGGTTGAAGAAGGCCGCCGCATTTACGATAATATTCGTAAATTTATTAAATACGCCCTGACTTCCAACTCGGGCGAAATCTGGGTCATGTTGGCGGCGCCCTTGCTGGGCATGCCGCTGCCCCTGCTGCCTTTGCAGATCCTCTGGATTAACCTGGTGACCGACGGTTTGCCCGGCCTGGCCATGACGATGGAAGCGGCTGAGTCTGACACCATGAAACGACCGCCATATAACCCCAAAGAGAATATTTTTGCACGCGGTATGGGTCGTGATATCATCTGGATCGGTTTGTTGTTGGGAGCCGTTTCATTGGGTATGGGTTATTGGGCCTGGAGCATTGGCGACCCGGGTTGGCAGACTATGATCTTTACCACCGTGACCCTCTCGCAGATGGGCAATGCCCTGGCGCTGCGTTCGGAAAAAGAATCCCTGTTTAAAATAGGGCTGTTTTCCAACAAATTATTGCTGGGCAGTGTTATACTGACCATAGCATTACAACTGGCCGTCATTTACGTGCCATTTTTACAGGAGATTTTTAATACGCAGGCTTTGTCGTTGACCGACCTGGCCATCAGCCCGGGCTTAAGCCTGGTTGTTTTTGCGGCAGTTGAAGCCTTTAAATGGATATTGAGAATGACCCAGAAATAATTAATTAACGTCTGTTCGGGTTAGGAATTAAACCCGCCCTCTCACCCGGATACGGTATGTTGCGCAGCAGTATAAATTTGTGCTGATGTGTGACAAAGACCCTAAACGGGTGGTGGGTGGGTTTTTATTTCTTTATTTGAGGTGTTTATGTTTATCTGGTTTACGAGTTTAAACCCAATCTGGCAGGCGCTGCTGGCAACCCTTTTTACCTGGTTTGTCACGGCGCTGGGCGCCGCTTTTGTATTTTACTTCCGCACCATCAACCGTCGTGTGTTGGACAGCATGCTCGGTTTTGCAGCCGGCGTGATGATTGCAGCCAGTTTCTGGTCGCTGTTGGCGCCGGCCATTGAAATGGCGGAAGGTTCAAGTCTGCCGGCCTGGATACCGGCGGTAATCGGCTTTTTATTGGGGGGCATCTTCTTGTGGGCCGCCGACAAGCTGCTGCCGCATTTACACATTGGTTTTCCCATTGAAGAGGCCGAAGGTATAAAAACCGGCTGGAGACGCAGTGTGCTGCTGGTGCTGGCCATTACCCTGCATAACATTCCTGAGGGTCTGGCTGTGGGGGTGGCATTTGGAGCACTGGCTGCCGGGCTGCCTTCTGCTTCATTGGCCGGGGCGGTTGCCCTGGCGCTGGGCATCGGCATTCAGAACTTCCCCGAAGGCATGGCGGTTTCCATTCCGCTGCGCCGTGAAGGCATGGGACGTTTTAAATCTTTCTGGTACGGGCAGTTATCGGGCATGGTGGAGCCGGTTGCAGGTTTGCTGGGCGCCGCCGCCGTTATCTTTATCCGCCCTCTCCTGCCCTATGCACTGGCTTTTGCGGCCGGCGCCATGATTTATGTGGTGGTGGAAGAGTTGATCCCCGAAGCCCAGTTGGACCGGCGCGATACCCACCTGGCAACTTTTGGCGCACTGATCGGTTTTGCGGTGATGATGATGTTGGATGTTGCCCTTGGATAAAAATCCTGTTATTTTTTAAAACCAAACGGGTGCACCTGAACGATCAAGGTGCACCCGTTTTTAAATTTTATTTTCAGCAATTTTTTGATCCGGTTTGGGCAACGTGTTTCGGAAGAATCGTTGTCATCGGATTTGAACCATTTTTAACCCTGTAAAACAACCTCTGTAAAACTATGCGATTTTAAAACGCATCACCAGTTTTTGCAGATTTTCGGCCATCTCAGATAATGATTGTGCAGAGGCGGTCACTTCTTCCACCTGGGCGCTCATTTCTTCGGCGCTGGCGCTGACTTCTTCAACCGCGGCACTGTTTTCTTCGCTGACACTGGCGATGTTTTCAACGGCTTTGGTTACTTCCCCGGAACTGGCTGTCATTTGTTCGGTAGCGGCTGTGTTTTCTTCTACAACGGCGGAAACCGAATCGATCGCAATTACCAGATCGTTGGATGCCATCAGCACTTTTTCGGTGGATTGGCCGGCTTCCTGCGCCTGTGTATAAACCGCTTCGGACGCCTCAAGGATATCTGAAAGGGCTTTGCCGGCTTCATTGGCGCTGACAACGCCAAGTTCAACCTCTTTAGCGCCGGCGTCCATGGCGTTGACGGCGTCGGCCACCGTATTTTGAATGCCGCGGATTAATCCGCCAATTTCTTTGGTGGCAATGCTGGAACGTTCGGCCAGCTTACGCACTTCATCGGCCACCACGGCAAAACCTTTGCCGTGTTCACCGGCGCGAGCGGCCTCAATGGCTGCGTTTAATGCCAGCAGGTTGGTTTGTGATGCGATATCGTCAATGGTTTCAACAATTGCGCCGATTTTAACGGATTGCTGCCCCATTTCACGCACTTTTTCAGCCGAAACGCCTACTTTTGCCTTGATGTTGGACATACCTTCGAGGGTTTTTTCCACTGTCATGCTGCCCTTGCGAGCGGCATTGGCCGCATCAGAAGATTTTTCAGTTACCGAACGGGCATTTCCGGATACCTGCTCGGCCGTGTTGTTAATCCGCGAAGTCAGTTCGGATACTTTGCTGATGGAACTGCTTTGTTCCTGGGCTCCCTTGGCTACGCCTTCAATTGCCCGGCCCATTTGTTCGGCAGAAGCTGCCGTTCTGCTGATCGAGTCGGTTTGCTGGGTAATGCCTTTGGCAACCTGTTGAATGGTTAACGAAATCTGCCCGGTGGCTTGCCCGGCCTGGCCCGCAGCGGTGGCCAGTTGGGTGGATGAATTGCTTAATTCTCTGGCGCTCTCGGCCACTTCGCCTACCAGGCCACGGATATTGTTGCTCATTTTGCCAAAAGCCGTGTTCATTTCCTGTAAACGCGAGACCATTTCATTAAAAACCTGGGCCAGGTCACCCATTTCATCGGATGATGTATAAGTTATCTGTTTGGTCTGCATAATGGCCGATTGGGTTAAATCGCCATCGGCGATAGCGGAACTCACTTTTGAAAAGGCTGGCAAATCCACCCGGGCAATTTGGCCGGCGATGTCGGTCATCAATCTGGCAGCCTGAGACAGGGAAGAAGCCAACCACAGGGCCAGCCCCAATGCCAGTAAAACAGCGGCAATTAAAATGCCGATTGTCCAGCCTTGAGCCAACCCATAGGCATTTTTTAATAAATTGGATTGATCTTGCGCCAGTTGTTGGTTATATAACGAGGCATTTTCAATGGTTTGTTCCAGTGAGCTAATTTTGGTGGAGGCATCGCCATTTAATATCTTCATCGCCTCGGGAAGATTGTTTTCTTGCGCCAGTTTATAAGCGGGAGCCGAAGACGTTTTATATTCAGTCCATTGTGTGGCAATGGCGTTAATATTGGCCTGATCGGTGTCGTTACTGATCATTTTTTCCTGGTAGTCTTTTATTAATTGCTCAATTTCCGCGTCAGTTGTATTTAATAAATCTTGTCTTTGTTTGCGGGCTTCATCAGTTGTTGCCAGAACGTATTGCAGTTCCTGCCGCCGGAAATAACCGATTTTATATTGTATTTTACCAATTGCATAAATACTGGGAACAGTATTGATTCCAAAATAATCCCCAACATTAAACATGGCATTCATCTGCACCAGGGCAAATATGCCCATGCCGACAGCCAGAAGGATGACTGTAAAAAATCCCCCCAATAACTTCGTGCGGATATTTATTTTCATTTTATCTCCTTCACCAGTATTCCGATAATTTGAGCCCCATCTTTTGAGCGATTATGCCCTATTGTTTAAATTTAAAATATTGACTCAAATAATTCAATGGGCAAAAGAGTGATTTATGTTTACTACTTAAGTATGAACTTGATTTTTTGGGGACAAAAATCTATTTTTAATGCAAAAATTTACTCTCAAACCAGGGCGCCAACCTTTTTATTAAAAAATGAACCTGGAGAGCCCGGCAGGACAAAACCGGGTTTTAACCGGCATCCATCATTTGGTGAGGATTGGGAGTGGGTAAAATCATGCCTGGTGAGTGATTACGTTTTATCTATTTTATCGAGCTGCTTTTGAGACTGTGTTTAAAAACGTATCTTTTAAATGGTTGTAACGGGGTGTATAATTAAACTTAGCCAGTTGTTCCCATTGCTATTTTTTATTTTTACAATGCACAGATAAAACGGGGTAAATATCTGTAAACTGGCTGGAATGCTTCCGGATAAAACCGGTTGATGTTCTTCAGGGGCGAACAAGTTGAAAGAACGGCTTTAATGTTATGAATGTTCAGTACGTTTTATATCTGTTTCCCATGATATTGACTTTCGTTTTGTCAATAGGGATTGCGTTGTTTGCCTGGCAGCGCACGGAAGTGGCCGTGAGCCGAACTTTTGCCGTTTTTATGATTGATGTAGCTTTCTGGTCATTAATGACCGGCATGCTTGAATTGAGCGATTCACCGGAAATGGCCCTGATCTGGTATAAACTACATTTTGTCAGCATTACCACAGTACCGGTCATTTGTTTTATTTTTGGTATGCAATTTTCGCGGCATGATAGTGGTTTGACTCTCTGGCATATTCTTCTGTTGTTTTTGATTCCGGTGCTCACCCTGGTCATCATTCAGTTTCGTTTTGATTTGTTTAACACGGAAGTAAATTTTGAGCACACGGGGCCGTTAATGCTGGTCGTAAGTGATAAAACCGGCCCGTGGTTTACCCTTCACCTTTTTTATTCACTGTTTTGTATCAGTGCGGGAGTGTTATTAATCCTGATAGAGGCCGTTCAGGCAAACCACGTTTATCGCTGGCAGGCCCTGGCGCTGCTGGCCGGGGCTATTCCGCCCATTTTTGTCGGCGCATGGCTGGCGACATTTTACAATAGTGTGATGGCCCATTTAATCCCGCTCAGTTTTTTGTTTATGGGGCTGGTTTATACCTGGGCTTTGTTTCGCTTTCGTTTGCTGGACCTGATGCCGGTGGCTCAAAATATGTTGATTAATTTGATGGAAGATGGTTTGTTGGTGTTTGATAACCAACAGCGGATCGTTGAAATCAATCACGCAGCCGAAAGACTGTTGGATTTAAACGCCGGGCGCGCCATTGGGCAGACGGCAGCGCAGACTTCGGGACGCTATCGCGATTTTATCCATCGCCTGGGTAGTATGCCGGATGGACAGATGGAGGTAGATTTTGGCAGTGATTTTAAGCTGCGCCATCTGAATGTTTCCATTACACCCGTCATTGACCGGCGCGGGCACAAATTTGGACGCATGGTAATTCTCAGGGATGTTTCGGATTTGTTTAATGCCATGCAGCGCCTCGAGATGCAGTTGCAAGAAATTCGCGCCCTGCAAAACGAGTTAAAGGAGCAGGCCATTCGCGACCCGCTGACCGGTCTTTATAATCGCCGCTATCTTGACGAGACTCTTGATCGTGAGTTTGCGCGTGCACTGCGCGAGAATTATTCCATCAGCCTGGTGATGATAGATATTGACCTGTTTAAACAGATCAATGATGTTTTCGGGCATGGCGCGGGCGACTTGATCTTAAAAACACTGGCGGATATGCTTTCACGGGCCACACGCAAAGTGGATATTGTGTGCCGCATGGGAGGCGAGGAGTTTATGGTGGTGCTGCCAAACGCCACACGTAATTTTGCCTGTCAAAAAGCCGAAACATGGCGTGAAGCATTCGAAGAGGCAAGTACGACTTATAACTGTTGGGAATTACAGGCGACCATTTCGTTGGGGGTGGCGGCTTTTCCGTTGGATGGCAGTACGGCGCGGCAGGTAATGGCGGCCGCCGACCATGCCATGTATCGCGCCAAAACCAACGGACGCAACCGGGTGGAAATGAGCACCGGCAACCTGGCGCTCAGCCTGGATGCGCTCATTACTCAACCGCACGATGAATAAACAGGTTTATGAGAATTTTGTCAGTCAAAAAGAGATTGAACATCTTCGCGAGTTAAAGACTTAAAAAAGCTGCTTTCCGTAGTAATCAGATTCTTGACAAGGTCGCGCTTTTTTTCTTGTAATTGCAGAATTTTTTCTTCAACCGTATTACGGGCTAAGATTTTATAGATAAAAACGGGTTTATCCTGCCCGATCCGATGCGCCCGATCACTGGCCTGCATTTCAACTGCCGGGTTCCACCAGGGGTCCAGATGAATGACATAATCGGCGGCCGTCAGGTTTAACCCGACCCCTCCGGCTTTTAAGCTGATCAAAAAAAATGGAATGGAAACATCATTCTGGAATGTGTCAACCTGTGATTGACGGTCGTTTGTTTTTCCGTCCAGGTAAACATATTTGATTTTTCGATTTTCCAACTCCCGGCGCACCAGCTGCAAGACTTCTACAAATTGAGAAAAAATAAGCGCCTTGTGCCTTTCGGCTTGCAAGGTTTCAAGCGTATCAAATAAAACTTCAAATTTTGGTGAGCCGTCCTTAAAATTGCGATCCACCAAAGCCGGGTGAATGGCAATTTGGCGCAGGCGCAATAAACCTTCAAGAATCTTTAAGCGTGAGTTTTCCATGCCTTTTTGTTCGATAAGCCCCAGCAACTCGGCGCGATATTGTTCGCGGGTTTGAGCATATAACTTTTTCTGGGCACTGTCCAGATCCGTATAAATAATACGTTCGGTGCGGGGCGGCA
>JAJTBH010000022.1 GCA_021287005.1 Anaerolineae bacterium | reverse complement strand
GTACAACTCGGCCCCACTCTGGGTATCGTTAATATATAAAGCGCCATAGGTATCGATCGAGGCGATTAATTTTCCATCCGGAGAATAAGCCAGGTACTCCAGGCCGCTTTTCATGCCATTAAAAGCAATTTCCTTCTTTTCATAAGGCGGCTGAGTCTGGAAGTAAAAAAGTACATCCGCATACGCATCCACCAGACTCCATGAACCCACCGCAGCGGTTAACCCATGCGGCGCATATATCAAAGATAAGATATATTCGGCACGTTGGAAGTTTAAAATTTTCCCGCTGGCTATATCGCTGATATAAACGCCATAATCGGCGTTATCGTATAAAATCTGTTTGTTGTCCGGCGAAAACTCGGCCGCGCCAAATCCACCAAACTCATTCTTTTTTGCACCCGTGGTAATCTCCCAGATAATTAATTGCCCGCGAGATACCGAAGCCAACATTTGATTATCGGATGAAATTCGGGTACGCACAATCGGGCGCCCGTGTCCGGATTCGGTCACCATCACTTGTTTGCCACTGGCTACATCCCAGACTACCAGCGTTTGCGCCGGGTGTGTCATCATCAGTTGATCTATTTTGGTGGCAACCGCTGAAAGCAGGCTGCCATCCGGCGAAAATGTGATGGCAGAATAAATTTCGCTTGAATCACGTGCAAAAGATTTAATTAAGTTTCCGTTGGAGGCATCCATCAACAACACGGCAGAATGATCCAAAGCGAGGTGGGCAAACCGTGATTTATCGGGGATTAATGCAACCTCGTCTTCCAAAACAGGCGCATCCACCCCTTTGATACTGGTTTTACTCTTCACCTGGTTACTGGCCAGGTCCCAGATTTTAATGTTGCCCAGCACATCCACCGAAGCCAGCCATTTACCGTCGCGCGACGCACTGATTTTGCTCACCTGATATTCGTGTCCCGCCATCCATTCCGGTTCAAATATGGGGTAGGTGTTGGTATTGATGCCCTGGTAATACATCTCCGTTGCTTTGGTTAAATCCACGCGGGCGATGCGGTTTTCAGCCGACATGACCAGGTAAGCCGTATTGCCATCTTGTGACAAAACCACCTGCGAAGCCGTACCTTTTAAGGTGTTGCGGGTATACAGGTTAAAACCATCCGCCGGCCAGACGCTTAACACGGTAGCATCCATATATTCACCGCTGTCGCGGCGGGTGCGTAAGGCGGCAATCCGTTTATCGTCTCCCGAAAAATCAAAACCAAAATCGTAATAACCGATGCCGCTCAGAGAATAAAAGCTCCAATCCTTGCTATTAAATACCATCGCCAGGGTTAAATATTCGGTATTCCAGCCGTATAACAAAACCCGCTCGCCACCTGAAGTCATGGCAATTTCCGAGACTCCCTGACCGTGGTTGGAGCGGTCAAACTGACCCACCGTTTTAAGACCGGCCGTATCGTAAATAACCGTCTCGTTATTACGGTTGGTTAACATCAGGCGATTGCCGGAATCTGAAATCAGGCTGTGCAAAATTTTGGGCTGAATATCACAAATCCAATTACCCTTTAACCCCAAAACGGCGTCCCATTCCTGCAAACCGCCGCCCTGCGTCATGGTGATAATCTTTTTGCCATCGGCTGAAAAAACAGCGCGTAAAAACAGCATATCCAGGTAACTTGACCATTTAACATCTCCCGAAAGTGTATCGATCAACGATAAACGATCGGTGGATAACACCAGCAAACTGCTGCCGTCCGGAGAAAAAGCCATGTCAAGCACGGCCCCGTTGCCAATGCGGGCAACCACGTTTAAATCTTGAATATTCGAGGCGGATATTTCCACCGGTCTGGGGGTTGGGGTGGGTTGAGGTGTGGCCGTGGGCAGCGGTGTGTTAGTGGGCAAAGGCGTGGGGCTGGGTGTGGCCGTAAGTGTGGGGGTGAAGGTCAGGGTAAGCGTGGGCGTGGATGTCTGCAAAAATTCCGGCAGCGGCATGGACGAACAGGCGGACAACCCGGTTAATATAATGGCGGCAACGATGAACCAGTGGATTCTCATCTGCATCTCCCTCCTGATGATGATCTTAATAGTTATTCAAATTTTAGTTTTTTAAAATTTTACTATAAGATTTTTTTTATGGGTAAAAAACAGCCTTTAAAATTACAAAAGGTTGGTTTTGAACATCAAAATCAACCTTTTGTTTTTTAATAACCGGTAAAAGTTACGATTAATTGGTTTCCGTTACTTTACTCAGGCGGCGCGGCGCCTCGGTATTTAATCCGCGGTGTAATGTGAGGTGATAACCGAACAACTGGCCGGGGATAATGGAAACGATCGGGCTGATCCATTCCGGAATGCCGGCCGGCAGTGGAATGGGCGTCTGCGCCAGGGCCAGCGCTTCGGGCTGGTCTGATATCACCGCCAGTTCGGCTTGCTGCACTTCGCGCAGTTGGTGCATTAAGGGTAATAACGAATCATATACTTTGCCGCTGGGGTTAACCACCATCACCGGGAACCCCTGATCGACCATAGCAATCGGGCCGTGCATAAAATCAGCCGACGAATAAGGCTCGGCTTCGATATAGGTTAATTCTTTCATTTTTAACGACCACTCAAATGCGGTGGCATAGTTAAATCCGCGCCCCAATACCACGCAGCGCTGCATATAACGGTAGCGGGTGGAAAGGTAAGCCAATTTTTCATCCAGTTTTAAAACCGTCTCCACCCAACCCGGTAAATTATCAAGCTCTTTCCAGCGCGCCTGGTCGTCGGCCAGGGCGGCCGAAAGCATGGCAACCGCCGTCAACTGTGCCGTATAGGTCTTGGTGGCGGCAACGGCCTTTTCCACGCCCGCTTTAACATCCAGAACAAAATCGGCTTCGGCCGCCAGCGGTGAATCGGCTTCGTTGGTAATGGAAAGCGTCAGGCATCCCTGGCGTTTTCCTTCAGCGATAACGCTGACAATATCGGGCGATTTACCCGATTGTGAAATACCCACCACCAGCGCATTTTTAAGGCGCGGCGGGCGGTCATAAATGGAAAAGAGGGAAGGGGTTGCCAGCGCCAGGGGCAACTGGTTATAGGCCCCCCACAAATAATTGGCATAACGTCCGGCGTTATCCGATGTGCCGCGCGCCGCCAAAAACACATATTCAATATTGCGGCGTTTAATCTCTGCGGCTATTTTTTCAACCTGATTTTTTTGTGAGGACAACAAATTTTTTAAGACATCATACTGTTCCAATATTTCATCATGCAATGCCATAAACCATTTTCCTTTCTATTCAGGTGATTGTGATAAGTCTTTTCCGCCGGAAAATTTTCCGGCCCTTTTTTAGCGTTAAAATCATCTGTTATTTACATTTTATAAAAATCGGCTTCAGCTTAAACAGGTTATTTTTATTTATTAACTTAATTTCGGATTCGCGAGACGAATGTCATATTCAATGGGTGACATAAAACATATGGATGTGCCTGTCCCGCTCTCTATAATTTACTTACATGATGTAAGTAATTATAACATGTAAGTTGTTTACCGGCGTAAGTTACTTTGAGCCAATTCCTTGATTTATCCTTAAATATATTTTTTCGATTGATAGAAACCGTGATTTATGAGACTGCCTGAAATAATTAACGCTTCACAAATGCGCAGTATTAACCGCACAGCCATTCTGGAGGTGATCCGCCAGAACAGCCCGATTGCGCGCTCTGAAATCGGGCGTATGCTGGGGTTAAGTTTGCCCACAGTAATGCGTATTGTAGATGAATTGTTCCAGGAAAACATGGTGCACTACAATGAACAGGAAATGAATAACATCCGCCGCCGCGAGTTAATTGAATATCACCGCGATGGTCACGCCGTGATCGGCATTAACCTGGATGGCGTTAACCTGTACGGAGCCCTGGCAAACATTGGCGGCGATATCATCACGGAAATGACCCTCGAACAATACGGGGCCGAACGCGACGAAGGGCTAAACCTGCTCAGCAACGTGATCGAAAAGTTGCTGCAATATCCCCGCAAAGAAAAACAAAGCATTCTGGGAATTTCCATCGGCATCCCCGGCATTACGCATGTTAAAAAAGGGATTGTTGAATGGGCGCCCAGTTTAAAATGGCGCAACCTGCCCCTGCGCGACATCCTCGAAAAACGGTTTAACCTGCCCGTAATTGTGGATAACGACCTTAACCTCTCTGCCCTGGGGGAAAACTGGTTTGGGGTCGGGCAGGGTAAACACGAAATGGTGTTAATTGGCATCGGCACGGGCATCGGCGCCGGAGTCATTCTCGACGGCGCCGTTTATCGCGGTGCCGCCGAATCCGCCGGTGAAGTCGGTTATATGATTCCCGACCGCGCCATGCTTAAAAACGCCTATCCCGAATATGGCCCTCTGGAAGGCATACTTTCCAATGCCAACATTGCCGAACAGGCTCGTCAGGCTCTGGCCGGAAAAATCTCGGCTGCCGAAAGCGAAGCTTTATCCGCCCGGGATGTTTACCTGGCTGCCCATAACAATGAAGCGTGGGCCATTAAAATCACCAATGAGATTGCAGATTACCTGGCAATTGTGATCGCCAATATTACCGGTTTGCTTAACCCCGAGCTGGTTGTGCTTGGCAGCGGCCTGGCAGACGCCGCCGATATTTTGATTCCGGCCATTCAACAACGGATTAAAAACGTCCTGCCTCACGCGCCTTACATTGAGGCTTCTTCCCTGGGGCATCGCGCCGTGGTAATGGGTGCCATCGCCATCACCGTACATCGCAGCAGTGATTATTACGTCGTCAAAAAATTATATTAGTTGTATCTAACTACCGGTAAATTGTATTGAAATTTCGATATTAAAGGATGTATTATATTAGTTGAAATGCTATATCAATATATCAACTTTATTATTTTGGATAAATAAATGATCAATCTTAACCCCAACAGCTTCACGCCATTTTACGTCCAGATCGCTCAAATCCTGCGCGAGGCCATCAACCGCGGCGACTATAAACCCGGTGAAAAATTGCCCTCCGAAAAAGAACTGGAGAACAAATTTGGCATCAGCCGCATCACGGCCACCGCTGCCCTGGATGAGCTGGTGAAAGAGCGCCTGGCATATCGCCAGCGCGGGCGCGGCACTTTTGTGGCCAAAGCCTTTATTGGTGATTTTTCCTTTTTCTCCAGTTTTACCGAAGATATGCTGGCACGCGGTCTCAGGCCCAGTTCGCATTTATTATCGCTTGAGGTGACAACCCCCGACCCGGTTACGGTGGAAAAACTAAAAATGCCCCTGGATGAACCCTATCACTGTTTAAGCCGTGTACGTCTGGCAAACGATGAGCCGGTGGTCATTCAACGTGCCTACCTGCCCTCCAAAATATACCCCGCGCTGGAACAACACGATTTTGAAAAACAATATCTTTACGAAATTATCCGCAAAGTATACGGTTATAAACTCATGTGGGCCGAAGCCATTGTGGAAGCCGGTACGGCCAGCGCCGAAGAAGCCGCCTATTTGCAGGTAAAAAACGGTTTCCCCGTATTGATCATCTGGCATCTGACCCTGGACGAACAGTATAAGGCACTCGAATATGTGCATTCCATCTATCGAGCCGACCGTTTCAGTTTCTCCACGGGAAGAAATCCACTGCATAATTTTGGAACCTGATCGATCCGGCCCATGAGACCTCAGAAAGGAGAGAGCCAAAACCTGAAAACCTTTTCGTTGAATTCGCCTGTTCATATTAAATAAGAGAGGACAATTGAGATGAAAAACAAAATTTTGATTTTCGTAAGTTTGTTAACCGCTTTTGTTCTGCTGTTCACAGCATGCGCTCCGGCCGCCACCCCGGCCCCCGCCGCCGATAAAGCCGTCACCGTGCGTGTGCTGACCATGCAGCAAGCCGGCGCTACACCCGAAGAAATGGATGCCATCGCCGCCGAGTTTAACAAGGCCAATCCCAATACCAAAGTTGAAATTGAATATGTCTCTTACGATGCCCTGCACGATAAAATCGTGACTGCCATGGCATCCACACCGCCCGCTTATGACGTCGTATTAATGGACGACCCCTGGACTGCCGAGTTTGCCAAAGCCGGTTATGTCAAAGACGTCACCTCCATGATTACTGACGATATGAATAAAAAAGTGTTCAAAGCCGCCTGGGATGTCACCTCAGCCGATGGTAAGGTGTATGGCATGCCCTGGCTGCTTGACCAGAAATATTTCTTCTATAACGAAAAGATCTTAAAAGAAGCCGGTTTTGACGCGCCTCCCACCACCTGGGAAGAAATGGTCGAACAGGCCAAGGTAATGAAAGAGAAAAACCTGGTTGAATACCCCATCGTCTGGTCATGGGCACAGGCCGAAGCCGCTGTTTGCGACTGGGTTGTGCTGCTTTACGGCAATGGCGGCTCCTTCCTGGACGACAAAGGTCAGCCTGCTTTTAATAATGAAAAAGGTGTCGAAGTTTTGACCTGGATGGTTAACAGCATCAAAGACGGCACTTCCAACCCCGCTTCGGTGTCTTATGTTGAAGAAGATGTGCGTAACGTCTTCTCGCAGGGCAAAGCCGCTTTTGCACTGAACTGGAACTATATGTTTGATATGGCCAACGCCAGCGACAAAGAATCCAAGGTCACCGGTCAGGTTAAAATGGCCCCCATTCCCGCCTTCAAGAGTGCAGCCGCCGGCGGTATAACCAGCTCGAGCATCAACGGTTCAATGGGCTTCGCCATCGTTTCTTCGTCGCCCAATGCCGATGCAGCCTGGAAATACGTGACTTATCTGACCAGCGAAGATGTGCAGAATCGTTATTCCGCCCACCTGCTGCCCATCTGGCAAAGCAGCTTTGAAGGCGAAGCCGGTCAAAAACTGGAATCCTTCAGCGACACCACTAAGGTCACCGTCCCGGCCTTTAATGCCCAGTTCCCCACCGCCCACGTTCGCCCGCACGTCGCCTTTTATCCCGAATTCTCCAAGAACCTGCAGCTTGCCTTGCAGTTAGCCCTCACCGGGCAGAAAACACCCAAAGAAGCGCTGGATGAAGCCGCCGCCAAATGGGTTGAGTTAGCCAAATAATTGAAATAACATAATAAAAGGGGGCTGGCGGGAATTTCCGCCGGCCCCCTGGTCTGGAGTATTTATGATTTTAAGGCGCAACTTATCTGTTCGCCAGCAGGATGCCATCACGGGATTGTTACTGATTTTACCCAGCCTGATCATCATTCTGGGGATTGCATTACAGCCCATTTTAACCACGCTTTACCTCAGCTTTTTTGACGCCTCGTTGTCAAAAACTGCCGAAATGGCTTTTGTGCAATTACAAAACTACACCTCGCTGCTTTCCGATCCGCTTTTCTGGCAGACCATCTGGCGCACACTTTATTTTACGGTTGTTTCCGTGGGGCTTGAACTGGCCCTGGGAATAGCCCTGGCGCAGTTGATTACGGCGCATCCACCCGGATGGCAGTTTTTGCGCACCAGCCTGATCATCCCCTGGGCGGTCCCCACCATCGTGAACGGCGCCATGTGGCGCTGGATTTATAACGCCGATTACGGCGCGCTTAACGGTCTTTTGCTTCAACTTGGTATCATCAATAAATATATCCCCTGGTTAATTTCCCCCGTCACATCCATGAATCTGGTCATTCTGGCCGATATCTGGCACAGCGTGCCCTTTATTGCGCTGATCCTTCAGGCTGCCATGGCAACCCTGCCGGCCGAACTGGATGAAGCCGCCGCTGTGGATGGCGCAAGCGCCTGGCAGCGTTTCTGGTTAATTCGCATGCCGCTGCTGCGTTCCGCCATTCTGGTCGCGTTGGTCATCCGCACTGTCGAGGCTTTCCGCGCCTTTGACATCATTTATGTCATCACCCAGGGCGGGCCGGCCTTTGGCACCGTCACCATTTCTTACCTGACCTATCTGGAAACCTTCTCTTACGGCCATCTCGGGCGCGGTTCGGCCCTGTCCTTCTTGATCTCTGCCATCACGCTGCTTATGGCCTTTATCTACATTCGCGTACTGTATCGCCCGGAGGAAAGATGAAAAGAAAACAGATCATTAACAAAGCCTTTCTTTTCGGCTTGACCATCCCGGTGTTAATTTTTATCTACCTGCCCATCATCTGGCTGGTAATCTCCAGCATCTCCACCCGTTCCGAGCTGCTTTCGACCCCGCCGCACTGGATTCCCAGCGAACCCACGTTAAAAAACTATATCGATATTTTTACACCCGGTTCAACCACTTCCGAAGTCTCACGTACCTTTAAAACCACCCTGCTTAACTCCCTGATGGTGGCTTCCACCGTCACGGTCATTTCCCTGGTGGTCGGTTCTCTGGCGGCTTATGCACTCTCGCGCATCCGCTTTCCTTTCCGCAGCGGTTTCTTAATGGGCATTCTGGGTACGCGGATGATCCCGGAAATCTCGCTGGTCATTCCGCTTTATATATTGGCGTCACAATACAAAATTTTAAACACGCCCTATATCCTGATGGCCACTTACCTCAGTTTCGCCCTGCCTTTTGCCATCTGGTTAATGACTTCCTTTTTTGAAACCGTTCCGGTTGAAATGGAGGAAGCCGCGCGTATTGACGGCTGCTCGCGCCTGCGCATCCTGCTTCAGATTGTGCTGCCGGTATCCACACCCGGCCTGGTTTCAACCGCACTGTTTGTCTTTTTATTGGCCTGGGACGAGTTTTTCTTTGCCCTGATTTTTACCAGCACCGTGGCCGCCAAAACCGTGCCGGTGGCGATTGCCGAATTCACCGGACGTTATGCGGTAGATATCACCGCCATGATGGCCGGCGGCGTTCTGGCAGCCATTCCGCCGGTTTTACTCTCGCTTATTTTCCAACGTTATATCGTCAGCGGCTTAACCGCCGGGTCGGTTAAAGGTTAATTTTTTTAGAAGTAAGGAAATATTATCCATGAAACACATCGTTGTTGGCCTTGATCTGGGCGGCACCATGCTGCGCGCCGGAGCAGTGGAAGAAAACGGCCATGTTTTATGCATTGAAGAACGCAATATTCTGGCCAGTGAAGGGCCCGAAGCCGGCATTAAACGGATCATCGAGGCCATTCAGAGCCTGTTAAGTAAAACACAGACCCAACTGAGTGGAATAGGCATCGGCTGCACCGGCCCGCTCGATCTGGAACGCGGCGCCATTCAGAACCCTTATACCCTGCCGGGCTGGCAGGATGTTCCCATCACGGCCCCGTTGAGCGACTATTTTTCGGTACCCGTCACGCTTGAAAACGACGCCGATGTAGCCGCCCTGGGTGAATATTGGTGCGGTGCAGGTCAGGGCGTGCAGCGCCTGGTGGCTGTAACCTTTGGCACGGGTGTCGGTTCGGCTTTTATTTACCGGGGACACATTTATCGCGGATTGGAAGGATGTCACCCTGAAGGCGGGCACAGCATTGTTGACCCGAATGGCCCCTTATGTTACTGCGGCGCTCACGGCTGTTGGGAAAGCCTGGCATCCGGTACGGCCATTTCCGAATTTGCCCGTCAGGCGGCTGCGGCAAACCCCGCCTCGCTCATGTCCAGCCTCGCCGGCGGCCAGGTGGAAAAAATTGACACGCCGGTGGTGGTTGATGCCGCCCGCCGCGGCGACCCCACGGCAGCCAGCATCATTCAACAGGCCGCGCGATATATGGGCATCGGCATGGTCAACGTGATCAATTTTTTTGCCCCCGAAATGATTGTGTTAAGCGGTGGGGTAATGAAAAGCTCCGATCTGTTTTTGCCCGAAATCATCAATCAGGTACACCAAAATAACCGCATGGTACCTGCCGATCACGTTTTAATCGTTAAAGCCCAACTGGGTTATTATGCTGGAATTACCGGTGCCGCTTATACCATCTACCAGCAATTATCCGCTACGAAAGGAAATTAAAAAGTGAAAAAAACAGCTTATATTAATGATATTCTCAGCCAGCCGGAGGTATTAAAAAAATCCATTCCACAGTATGATGTAAATTCTTTAAAAGGCATCCAACAGGATCTGGCTTCAGGCAAAATCAAACAGGTCATCATCACCGGCATGGGCGGCTCGCTTTATGCCGGTTACGCCGCCTGGCTCATTTTGGTGCAGCACGGCTTATCCGCCACCCTCATCGACGCCGCCGAACTGCTGCATTACACCCCGCAGCTCATCACCCGCGATTCATTGGTCTGGATGATTTCACAATCGGGGCGCAGCGCCGAGCTGCTGCCCCTGCTGGATGTGGTCAAAGAACGCGGCGCGCGCCTGATTTCAACCACCAATACGGCCCAAAGCCCGGTTGGGTTGGCCTCGGAGCATGTTTCGTTGATTCTCTCGCCCGAAGAATTAACCGTTTCCACCGTCACCTTCACCACCACATTGGCCAACATTCAACTGTCCGCCCTGGCTTTGTGCGCTGAAAGCGTGTCTGCCGCCCGCGATGACCTGCTCTGGACGGCGGATGCCATCGGGCTTTACCTGCAAAATTGGGAGGAACGGGTGGTCGAATTGGAAAAACAAATCGGCCTGCCGGGCAAGCTGTTTGTGGTCGGACGCGGACCCTCATTACCTGCCACATTGTGCGGCGCCCTTATCCAATCCGAGGCGGCCAAAATGGGCGTTATCGGTCTGAACGCCGCCGAATTCCGTCACGGCCCACTCGAATTGGGTGCGCCTGACCTGACCATTTTAATCATGGCCGGCGCCCAAAAGACTTTTGAACTTAACCGCCGCCTGTGTGAAGATTTGTTGGCCTATCAATCGCGCGCCTTCTGGATGGCTCCCCAGGCAGCGGAAAATATGCCTCATATTGCCGTCCCGGCATGGCGCAGTTATGGCCTGCCCGTCGCTGAAATTATACCCATGCAGCTTCTGACGATTGCCCTGGCCAATCAGAAAAACCTCGAAGCCGGAAAATTTTTCCATTCGGGCAAAATCACCCTCAGCGAATAATCGCTTAAACCTGCCACATCAAAACCACCCGGTTAACGGGTGGTTTTTTATTTTAAGGTTATTTATGCTGTTGCTGTGGATATTCGATCGGTGAAACATCGTGCCTGATTTTTTGCTCCAGGTTCTGATCCATACCCGGATAATAAAAAGCCCGGCGCAGTTCCCAGGTGAGCGGGCCTTTTTCGCGGTATCCGCGATAAGTGCCGTAAAACTGCATCCAGCGGAAAGTGATGATATCCTGAATCGCGCTACCAAAACAACCCTGTTTCAGCGCCTGGCGGGCATCGGTGAATGTATTCATGCTGAACAGGCGCAGCAGATCAAACCAGCCGAACTTTTGATCGGGATAAATCTGTTTAAAAGCCATGGCTTCGCGCCGGTAGCGATTAAAAATGGATTTACTGGTTTCTTCATGTACATGGATGATTTCCGCTTCGGGTACATATGAAATTAAATACGATTGTTGAATGCACCAATGCGCCCAGGCCAGGTCTTCAAGACCGGTCAGGTTTTCGTCATAATGATTAACTTCCCACAGCGAACGACGAATGGCGGCATTGGCATTATTGCAGAAAGGATAACGCTGCACTGCCGCACGCTGGTTGGGAAACCAGGTGGCAAAAATTTGATGTTCCGAAAAATGTGTTTTTTCGTTGCCGCGTTGTTTGCCATAGGTCAGGGCAATTTTGGGGTTGTCAAAGGGTTTTAATAATTGTGAAAGCCAATCCGGGTAAACCGGGTAAACGTGGGCGCTGGCCATGACCACAAACTCGTTGCGCGCCTCGGTGATGCCTTTATTAAGCGAATAACCAAACGTAAACTCGCCCGGGCGAATATGCACCACTTTCACCGGGTATTCCGCTGCAATTTGCAGGGTATGGTCGGTGGAACCCGAATCAACCAGGATGATTTCAACATCTTTAATATCCTGCTGCATGATGCCGTGCAGCAGTTTGCCAATATGTTTTTCTTCATTAAAACAACGAATGATGATTGAACAGGATGTCATTTAAAATACCGCAAAAAAAGAATCAGCCCAGCACATTACAATCCATCATTATAACGTAAAACCGGCCGTCTTTGCCGAATATTGGCTGATGCTTGCAGGACAATTGCATCTAAATTTTTTTCTAAAAAGGAACAATCTTACCCCACCGCGATATCTTCCGGGGGGCGGCCATTCCTGGCAGGTATTACTCAGAGCGCACGTGTATCAAGGGTGAAATAAAAAGTCGCACCTTTTTCGGGTTCCGCTTCAGCCCAAACCTGGCCGCCGTGGCGTTGAATAATCCGCTGCACGGTTGCCAGGCCGATGCCCGTGCCTTCAAAAATGGCGGCGCTGTGCAGACGTTGGAAAACGCCAAACAATTTATCGGCGTAATTCATATCAAAACCAACCCCATTATCGCGCACAAAATAAACCGGTTTCCCATTTTGACTGGTCAGGCCAAATTCAATGCGCGCCACATCCTGCAGGGAGGTAAATTTACAGGCATTACTGAGCAGGTTACTGAGCGCCACTTCTAACAATTTTTCATCACCATAAACAACGATGTCGGGGGTCAACACCCACTCAATCCGGCGGCTTTCGGGTTGTAACTCCTGCAATTCGCCGGCCAGTTTTTTCACCAGGGCACTTAACTCCACCCGCGAAAAAACCATTTCACTGCGCGTTACGCGCGACAATTTCAACAGGTTGTCGATCAACAATCCCATGCGCCGGGCCGCTGCCCGCACGCGCATCAGATAATCATTCTGGTTTTCATCCAAACGATCGGCTGCTTCTTCCATCAAAGCCTGGCTGAATCCGTCAATGCTGCGTAAGGGTGCACGTAAATCATGTGAAACCGAATAAGCAAACGCTTCCAGTTCCCGGTTGGATGTTTCCAACTGCGTCGTACGTTCCTTGACCAGGCGTTCCAGGTTGGCATTCAAGCGGCGTACTTCCTCTTCGGCTTGTTTGCGATCGGTGATATCCTGAATAACGCCAAAAATCACCCGGCGCTGCGAATCGAATCGTGCTACCGAGTGCACATAACGAATAGCGCCGTCATTTTGCCGTTGAATTTTGAATTCCAGATCATAAGACGTGCCGTTTGTGATTAATTCTTTTAAGGCCGTATCCAGCTCGGAACGGTATTCCGGCAGGGGCACTTGCTGGGCCATTTCTAACGGCCATTCTTCACCCTCCATCCCATAAATCCGGGCTGCGCCTTCAGAGCCGCGAATCTCATTTGAATCAAGCGTGATTTCCCAGTTTCCTGACAGAGCCACCATCTCAGCTCGCACCAGGCGGTCGCGACTGTCGCGCAGGGCCTCTTCAACCCGGCGGCGTTCGGTGATATCCACCGAATACAAACGTACCGTATCGCTTTCCGGACCATAAGAAAAACTTTCGGCAAACAGATATTCGCCCAATTCGACTTCACGGTGAATGGTTTTCTCTTCAGACGCTTCAAGTGAGGCCATAATCTCTTTAAAATCGTGAGGAACAAAAACGGACACATCCTGCTGCCCGATCTGCTTTGCCAGTTCCTGCGATGCCCGGTTGAAATAAATTACATGTCCATCCCGATTAATTTCAAGCACCGGGTTAGGGTTTAACCCCGGGAATGAAGAAAGGTGCTTAACTTCGGTTTCTTTTTGTTTGGTATCGGTAATATCAAAAAAGATCGTTGCAAATTGTTTCTCGCCCATTTTGGTAACGGAAATATAAAAATATTTGTTCATCGGCGGGAAATAAGTCTCAAAATGGTACGGAACACCCGTTTCAGTTACCCAGCTATATTCTTTCAAATAAGGCGGTTCTCCATCTGCTCCGTAGATATCCGTTGCCAGGCGGTTAATCACCATTTCACGTCTGAGGTTTAAAACAATTTCATACTGGTGGTTGGTGTCTATAATTTTATAGTTTACGGCACGTTGATTTTGATCATAAATAATTTCATGCAGCGCCACACCTTCAGCCATGTTATCAAACAACGAACGAAAACGTTGTTCGCTGCTGTGCAAAGCATCTTCCGTTCGTTTTCGGTCCGTTTGATCGCTGAAAACAATCAATAAATTATCATCCATCAGGGTCACTCGAAACTCGATATACCGCTGAGACCCATCCTTACAGGCTACAACCGCATCCATACTTTCAAAATCACTGGCGCGGTTTAAACAACATTCCAGGCGCTCTTTCCAGCCTTTTTGCACCAGTTCCCGATACTTTTCATCGGGATATGCCAGAGGCCACCAATCATCAACCGTTGGAACATCCTCTTTGGAATACCCAAACAAACGAGTGAAAGATTGGTTAAGGTAAAGATTGGTGCCATCCTGTTGTGCCACTACTATCCCCAGCGGCAAGGCTTCAGTTAACAATCTGAATTGTTGTTCGCTCTCGCGTAATGCTTCTTCGGTCTTTTTCCGCTGATTGATATCACGTGTAACACCGTAAATTTCCAGGTGTCCGCTTTCTTCATTGATAACATAACGGGTTATCACCTCGGTCCAAACAATTGAGCCATCTTTGTGCGGCTGCGGAACCTCACTGATGGAAAAAGACGGGTTGATTTTATGAGAGGTTTTAAATTCATCAACGCCAATTTGAATACTGCGGGTTATTTCATCCCTGGCATTGGAACTGATTGCTTCCATAGCCGGCAGGGCCATCACATCTTCAACTGAATATCCCCGCAAGTCCATCACGGACGGGCTGACATATCTAAAATACCCGGTTTCGGCATCCAGAATCCAGACCACATCTTTCATATTGTCGGTTAACAGGCGATACAGGTTTTCGCTTTTCTGTAAGTCAATTTGGGTCTGTTTACTTTCGGTCACATCCTGCACGCTGCCGATCGAATAAACCCGTTTGTGGTTTTTATCCACAAAAATGCGGCATGAATCGCTCACCCAGCGAATCTGCCCGTTTTTCTGAAAAATCCGATATTCCAGAACGACCAGCCCCCCACCGCTATTAACAACCTTGTCACTTTCTTCAATCACCCAAGTAATATCATCCGGATGAACCAGATCATTAACCTCTTCCACCGATTTACAGATCATTTCTTCCACAGTGTAACCGGTGATTCGCGTAATTGCCGGGCTCATGTATTCGTACACATTGGTTAAATAATTACGTTTATACAGGGCAACCGCGGCATTTTCAAGTACTTCATTAAGCCGCTGTCCGCGTTCGCGTATGGCCCTGTCCATCTGGTTAATACTTTCACCCAACTGTTCAAGTTCTTTTGTGCCACGCATATTTAGCGGCTCCACCTGCTCGCCCGCCGCAATCCTGCCCGCCGTTTTGGTCACCTTCTCAATCGGCATCGCCAGGGAGCGTGAGAGTTCCCAACTGGCCAGAATGCCCAGCAATAAAACGGCTAATCCAATGCCAATTGAAGACAACAACGTTCCATTGGTCAGGGTTTTAAACTTTCCCATCTCCTGTCCGGCGCCGACCACATATATTCGTCCCATTGCATCTTTAAATGGAATTAATACAATTCGCACATCACCTTTTTGATCATGCCAGGTGCCATAATATGCTTCAGACCGTTCAAATACACTGGCATAAGCGTCATTATCAGCGTACAACTGTGTTAAAACATCAAATTTTCCACTATCATCTGATGTGGAAGTATAAATTAATTGACCATCCAGGGTGAGTACACTCCACAGGTAATCAATATCGGTTTGCAAACAAAGCTGGCTGAGTCTGGCGGTAAAATTGGCTTTCCAATTTTCGTCAATTTCGGATTCATTTTTGATCTGGTTATGATATCCGGGTGGTAAAAGCTGATCCACCATGTAGGCTGCCGTTAATAATTCGTGATCCATCCCGGATTGTAAAGCTGTATATTGAACATAATATAAAGCACCGGCAAAACCTAACATTACCAGTGATAAAAATCCCAGTAAAATCAATAAAACTCGATATCGTATGCGCAAAACTTGCTCCCTGAGAATGAAACGCAAGATCAAACCCGTAATATATTTCTTTTTTTACCTTAATAACCTGTTTATTAATTGTACAACAAATCAAACCGTTATCTCAATGCGATTTCCATCCGGATCCAAAACAACACTTTCGTAATAACCGTCTCCGGTGCAGCGCGGTTCACCCAGCACTATGTACCCATCCTGCCGCAGTCTTTCGGTCAATTCATCCACGCGGGCCGGCGAACCGGTGGCATACGCCAGGTGAATATATCCGGTAAACTGATTCTCAATCGTATTGTTATTCAGGGGAATATCGGGTCTATACATCAATTCCAATCGAGCGCCGCCGGAAAAGGTTAAGAAATAGGATTGGTATTGTTTCTGCGGATTAATATAAATATTTCCCACCCCGGCTTCAAAATAAGTCTCGTAAAAATTTTTTAATCTTTCCAGATCATGAGTCCAGATGGCGACATGTTCAATGATCATCGTTTCCTCTCTTAACTCTGCCAGTAACGGCGCAGTTTATCCGGTTGCAACACCTCAAAATCGTCGCGGGAAGAAAACATCGCCAGATATTCCGGCACCGATTTTGCCCCCGCCCAGAATTGATACTCCTGAGATGCCAGGCTGGCTTCGGCGTAACAGGCAAATTCATGCCATGCCCCGGAATCCGCCTCTGAAAATGGCGTTAAATCCAATGTAGATAACACCTGCACGTCCAGGATGGTTTCTTTTTGCGGTGAAAAGCGGAACACCTTGGTAATATGCGGAAAAGCGGTCACAAAACCGATGCCTTCAAAAGCCTTGTTTACAAAATTATTTTCGAAGTCCTGTGCCGGCAGCGGGCTGTATTCCCATTCATACCGCTGCGGTTGGCTGCGCCCTATGATCGAAAGATAATAAACTTTAAAAGCCGACTTTCCATCGGGATGTTGGATTAATATTTGTTTAAACAATCTGGCATGGTATGAATTACAAACGGCTATTTCCATTTAATTTTCCTCCATGAGAACTTGATGATAACATTAATTTATTGATATTCGATATAGATTAAATAAAAAAGCCGCCCCGGTATCAGGGCGGCTTTGCATGGTAAATTTGACAAATTTATTCGGCTGAAACCACGCGCAAATCAGAAGCGGCACAGCGCACATTGACGCGATCGCCGGGGGTAAACTCGCTTGAAGCATACATGCCGATATTGGTGACATTGATTTTTAATAATTCGCCATTGCGCAACGAAACCACATACTGGGTATTATCTCCGGCATAAACAGCTTCGGTGATGGTGCCCGAAAGTTCCAGGTCGCTGGGATGGTTTTTGTGGCCATTGGAAGACAGTTTCAGTTTTTCGGGACGAACCGCCAGGGTAACCCGCTGACCTGAGGCAATGCCCGGGTCGTTGGGCGGCAGTGAAAAAATCTGGTCGTTCCACAGGCGAATATCGGCCGATTCAGCATTGGTCTTTTCCACGCAGCCTTCCATAAAATTGCTTTCGCCGATGAAGGAAGCCACAAAGCGGTTTTCGGGACATTCGTAAATTTCGCGCGGCGAACCAAGCTGCAATAAACGTCCGCGGTTCATCACCGCAATGCGATCCGACATGGTCAGGGCTTCTTCTTGATCGTGCGTCACATACACAAAAGTAATGCCCGTACGTGACTGAATATGTTTTAACTCAATCTGCATCTGCTTGCGCAGTTTCATATCCAGCGAGTTTAACGGTTCATCCAGCAAGAGTACATCCGGGTGGTTCACCAGGGCACGCGCCAGCGCCACGCGCTGCTGCTGCCCGCCCGAAAGCTGCGAGGGCATACGTTTGTTAACCCCGGTCAACTGTACCAGGTTTAACATTTCTTCAACCAGGCGTTCCTGCTCGGCGTGCGGCACCTTACGGCTTTCAAGGCCAAAAGCCACATTTTTTGCCACATTTAAGTGCGGAAAAAGGGCATATTTTTGAAAGACGGTATTGACCGGACGACGGTAAGGCGGTAAATCGTTCATCAATTTGTTTTTGACAAACACCTTACCCGAGCTGGGCTGCTCAAAACCGGCGATCAGGCGTAGCGTTGTTGTTTTGCCACAACCGCTCGGTCCCAATAAAGTAAAGAATTCGCCTTCTTTAATCGTCAGCGAAACCTGTTGCAAGACTTCGACGCCCAGAGGGGCGCCAGAATCACGGAAGGTCTTGCTTACTTCCACCAATTCGACAGCATTTTCAATCATGGCTTGGTTCTCCTTTCATTTCACCAGGCCGTCCGAACCGGCGCAGCCATTCAGCTAATACCATCACGAGGATGGTTCCAACCATAGTTATAGACGCCAGCGTCACCACCAGGGGTAAACGACTGGGGAATCTCAATTGAGAATAAAGGTACATTTGCAGCGTATTTTCGCGCCCGGTTAAGAAAAAAGCCAGGGCAAATTCATTAAACGAGGTGACGAACGAAGATAAAAACGCAGCCACCAGGGCAGGCATGATGATGGGCAGATAAACGCGCTGCAGCGTCTGCCAGTAATTGGCGCCCAGGTCCATGGCGGCTTCTTCCAGAGAAGCGTCAAAACCGGCCAGGCGCGCCGAAACAATCAAGATGTTGTAGGGAATATTAATCACCACATGACCGATGGCCACCGTCCACAGGGTCAGCGGAATGCCCACTGCGCGGAAAAGGATCATCATGGCCACCCCCAGAACAACATAGGGGATGATCATGGGCACAGTAGAAAGCGCCAGAAAAGCGCCTTTGCCCTTAAACTGGAAGCGTGTCATGGCCAGCGCCCCCATAGCGCCCAGAATGGTGGCGATCAACGAGGAAAAAAAGCCCACCAGCAGGCTGTTATACAGGGAACGCAGCAGTTCATTGGCGCCCAATAACTGGTCGTACCATTTGAGGGTAAAACTCTTTAATGGAAAAACCATGTAGGTTGAGTCATTAAAGGAAAAAATCACCAGCAATAAAATGGGTAAATACATCAGCCCCACAGCCAGCCAGAAGAAAGCTACATTAAAAACGGAAGGGCGAATACGTTTCATACACCCTCCAGCAGTTCAGACAGGCGCACAAAACGCGTCATAATCAGGGTTAAGATAAGCGCCATCGTTAACATAACCAGGCTGAAGGCAGCTCCCAAAGGCCAGTTAAGCGCCCGGGCGAACTGATCTTGAATCAGGTTGCCAAACATAATGCCGCTCGTGCCGCCCACCAGGGCCGGGGTTACCCACTCGCCCAATGAAGGAATAAACACGAAGAAAAACGCCGCCACCACACCCGGCAAACTTAAGGGAAAGGTCACACGCATGAAACTGCGTATGGGGCTGTCGCCCAGGTCGGCGGCCGCTTCAAGCAGCGACCGGTCCACCCGGTCGAGCGCGGCAAAGATGGGTAAGGCTGCAAACGGCACCCAGGTATAGACCAGGGTTAAAACCACCGTGGCAGGGCCAAATTGTAATAAGGATGTACCTTCCTTTACCAGGCCTAACAGGCCCAGCAGGTAATTAATCCCACCGTTTGATCCCAGTAATAATTTCCAGGCCAGAATTCGCAGCAGTTCACTCGTCCAGGCAGGCGCAATGATCAAGGTCAAGAGGGTCACCCGCGAACGCCCGGCTTGAAACACCAGGTAATACGCCAGCGGATAAGCCAGCCCCACCGAGAAAACTGCGGTTAACACGGCAATCCAGGTGGATCGCCAGAGTACCGATTGAAACGAACTGTTGGCAAAAAAGCGCTGATAATTGCCGAGCGTAAAAACACCATCTGCTGCGCCCAGCGCACTGCCCTGAAAACTATAAACGGCCATTACACCGAGTGGAACCAGTGAAAAAAGTACCAACCATGCCGTTACCGGCGTCAAAAGCGTGGTCAGTCGCAATGCCCGTTTCATATTCGCGTCCCTAAGGCGCCGCTTTGATTTCAGTCCAGAGATCAGTAAAATGCTGATGTTGGGCTTCAGAAAGCGGGCGCATGAAGAAAATGTTATCCAGAACTTCCGGATTATCCAGATTCAACAGCTTGACTGTTTCCGGATCCATCAGGGCGACTGCCTCTTTGCTGGCAGGCCCGTAAGCCTGATCGTTGGCCATATTGGCCAAAGACTGGGGATCCATGCGCGCATTCAAGAAATCGTAGACCAGGTCAAGGTTTTTGGTCTTGCTTGAGATGCTATAACCGCACATCCACCCGATTGCTTTTTCCTTGGGCATGACGTATTTAACCGCGACACCTTCACGGCTAAGACTGGCGTAGTTTTCATTCCAGGCGTTGCCCAAAACCCAGATGTCCCCATTGGCCATCAGATTACTGGCTTCGGTAGGGTCTGACCAGTAACTGATCAGGTTGGGTTTCAGGTCGATTAATTTTTGTTTAATTTGGTTGATCTGCTCTTCATTGGCAGTATAAGGATCGATCCCCATGGCCAGGCCGGTTTCAATGAAAGCATTTTCGCCGGCGTCAATGATCGATAAATGCCCCTTATATTCCGGGTTCCATAAATCGGCCCAGGCTTCGGGCACGTTTTGCACCTTATCGGTACGTACCAGAATGGCTTCAAAACCCCAATCCCAGGGAATAAAATATTGTTTACCATCTATCTGGCCAATCTTGGCCAATTCAGGGTAAACCGTATCCCAGTATTTGAGGCGGCTGGTATCAATCGGTTGTACGAGGCCTTTTTCGACAAACAGGTTGAAATAATTGGCGCAGGGATGCATGACATCCACGTCGCTGCTGTTTTGTGCCTTTGCAAATGACTCGGCGTCATCGGCCACAAAACTATATTCAACACGTGTATCGGGATGCTGGTCTATAAAAGGTTGCCAGAATTCCTCTTTTTCATAACCGGCCCAATCCTGCACCAACAAGGCTTGATTCGAGTTGGTCTGAGACTGGGAGGACTGTGACTGGCCCGTTTCTGACGAACCAGTTGCAGGAGCGGCGGTCTGCGTTGCACTGCAAGCAGATAAGGATAAAGAAGTGATCATCATAATCGTGATCAACAACTGAAGAAAAGAAGAACGTCTCATTAACTAGGATCTCCTTTGTCCTTACCCCCGAGGTGGGGGGACGCTGCCCGAAGGGGCATTGTCTCAAAAAAAATTGCTTCTAAAGAAAAACTTCAAGATAAAGGAGGGCTTATCACCCTTTATCTCGAAGTTCCGCTTTGGTAAGCTTATAAAATTGAGGGATACGCAGAAACCTGCAATCCTGCTACCATTTTACAAGATAACCCCCTAAATGTAAAGATTATTGAAGATTAACATATAAAACTGGTCTAAAAATCACCCCATTAGTGGGGGTAAAGCCCATGTTTATTAAACGAATCCCCACTAATGGGCATATCTCAGTCCGGCTTTTGATCCGTCCTGCCGGCCGGGGATCTTGATGCCCGTAACAAACCGGTTGGGTTAAAAATAAAAAAAACGCACCTTCCCTGCCGGTCTTGTTTTTTTGATAATCCCGCTTTTTATTATTGTTTTAATGACCTCATTTATTTTTTTTTACGCAAACGATTAAAGGTCGGACCAGCTTTGCCTGGTTTGCCGGAATAGATCAAAAAATTTTAAGGCGTGATCATGATCTAAAAATCCCAAAAGGAGTAATGTGCTCGGCAGTGAAAGAAAATCGTTTTCATGGGTATCATCCTTACGGCGAATTACCGTGAGCCCAACCGTACTGCCCTCAACATAAATATAATCTTCCCCCGAGGGTAAATATTTCAGCGACACGGAACGTTCGCCAAAAATATCAATCCCTTCATTGGCAAGAAACATTTTTGTCGCCGTATTGGACATCTGCCCCCCGCTGAAATATTTTGCCAGGGTGATGGAGCCCCTGGCCAACATTAATTTTAATTTAGCGTTGGCATCATCGGGAACAAAAACCAGTCGTTTATCTGTTAATACAAGCGAATGGGTTTTCTGGTTCATGATTACACCGGGGCTTATCAAACCGAACAACCTTTCGCGCACTTCACCCAACTTAATCTCAGAATCGGTATATAAAATTTTTTCCTTGTATAAATTTTCCATTTTTACCATTCTCCGATTTGTTATGGATTCATAAAAAAAGCATCCGGGAAGTATGGATTAACAGAGAGGTTACCAAACAACGCCTGAAAACCCCATATAAAAAGCTAAGTTTCTAAAATAACGTTGGAATCCGGTTTAACCGGCGCGCATAATCCTTAATAAAGACCGTTAAAACCATGCCCTATTATAAATTACAATTCCAAAAACATTTTTAGAAGTGCTTTTTGGAAAATGTTTTTTAACCAAGAAAGATTTATCGAATCCGGGTCTGACCTGCCATAAAGTTCCAATAATCGTAATTATTCTTATAATATTTGTATGGAAAAAGAACACAAACCACTTGCAGCTCTGCGTCTTTCGGGCATTTACAGCCTGTCGACCGGTATTGCCCACCTGGCCGTCAGTCCCTTCATTTTATTTAGCGGATTCGAAAAACTGTCGTTTGAGAACCTGTCCATTTTTGTTTATGTTTACCTGGTCTGCGGGCTGGCATTAATCCTTTGTGGACGATTGTTAATGATCTGCGCCGCAGCATTAAAAAATAATAATCCCTGGGCGCGTTCAGCGGCCTTCAGCGCCGCCGGTTTTGTGTTCCTGGCCGGGCTGGGCGCACTCGCCGGCATGCCGTTTAACCCCATTTCATATCTCATTTTGTTGGGCGGCGTG
>JAJTBH010000544.1 GCA_021287005.1 Anaerolineae bacterium | reverse complement strand
TTGCTCCAATGCCTTTTTGAGTCTGTCAACAAGGATTTTGCCGAAATTTTTTATAACATAATCTGGATCCAGAGTAGGGTCATCCACATTGTTTTGAGGGGCGGTATTAAGTTCGTGTTTTTCAAGAGCGGCAGCAAACTGGCGACGATCTCCCCCGGCAAATTCAATTTCCATTACTTCAAAAGAAGGGATATCGGGGTTGCTTCCCGCTCTAATGGAAACAACTTTACCGCTTTCCCAATTAAGAATCGGAAAGACAACAGATTGCCCGATTTCATAGTGATTTTTCGGAAGATATAAAGTTCCGGCTGAGAGCTGTTGTTTTTCGATTTTTTTCTTTTCGCCAGCAATAATCGTCGGAACTATAAACTGAAGCAATTCTTTGGGGGTAAGCGGCTCTTCAACTTCAATTAAGTGGTTGAAAAGATATTCGATATCCTTTTCTTGAAATTGATACCTTTCCCAAAAATCGTTCTGTAATGATTTCGTCATCTTTACCTGATTAAAAATTTTAGTTAAACTTAGAGGTGAAATTATACCTCAATTTGTATGAAAAATTAAGGTATGGTCCTCTCAACCCAGGCAAGTGGGTTAACCGGTATATGATTTACCCAGATTTCCCAGTGTAAATGTGGACCCAATGTACGGCCCGTATTTCCAATCTGGCCGATGACCTGGCCGGTATCGACTTTATCACCGGGTTTAACTTTAAACTCAGACTGATGCGCGTAACAAGAATAGACACCCCAACCATGATCGATGATGGTGTAATTGCCTTTCGTGGGCAGCAAACCGGTATAAATCACAATGCCGGGGGCAGGTGCATAAATATTCAGATTGTTCGCGCAAACTGAAAAATCAACCCCGGTATGATAATAATTATAAGTACCATCGTTATATGTACGGCGATTGCCAAAAGTTGAACCGAGGCAGGGGTCATCCACCGGGTATCTGAACGGTACGCTCCATAAACGCGTTGAAGAAGTGTTGGCAATATTGTTAAGCAGGTCTTCTTCTTGTTTGGTCACCGCGGGATCGATGGTGTTGGGATCGACGCCATTCACGGCTTCCTGAATAAATGAACCGGCTTCCAGTAATATACCCTGTTTAATATGGTTGACCTGGTTATCCAGGCCGGATACATTAATTTCAATTGTTTTGAGTCCCGTTTCAGCCAGGGCGTGAAT
Source organism: Anaerolineae bacterium (assembly GCA_021287005.1). GTDB lineage: Bacteria > Chloroflexota > Anaerolineae > Anaerolineales > Anaerolineaceae > JAJTBH01. The sequence continues at coordinate 929 of JAJTBH010000544.1, read as the reverse complement.
TCCTTCAAGTGCGTAAAAGTTATTTTCTTTTTCGGGGAAAAAATTAAGTTGATGTCCCGAAAGATTTCCGGTGATTGTGACGGGGCGAGAAGCCGTAACGTGGATAATGACGGTCGTGCCTTGTACGAGCGGCAGGGGGGTGATGCTGATTGAATCAATCGGATCGGCCAATTTTGACAAATTTTGCATATTGGCTTGAGCGGGCGCTTGAAATTTGTCCCCAGGCAGCATTCCCCAGGAATTTAACAAACCGTTGTTTAAAACGACGGCCCAATCATTTGTACCGGACATTGAACCGATTTCAAATGTGGACATGTCAGGGTAAATTAAATCTTTTGGCGTGCTTGTCGCTTCATTTGAATCGGTTTTTATCGGCACAATTAATTCCGACCCGGCATATAAAGAATCGGGACTGGTAATACGATTTAATTGAGCCAAAACTTCAGGAGCAATTTTATAACGTTGGCTGATGGTGAATAAAGATTCACCCAGATTCAGCGTTTTTATTTCAAGCGTGCCGGTTACGCCCGGATATCCGGGAATATTTAATTGCATTCCCACATCCAAAACGTTTGAGTTTTGCAGGTTATTAACTTTTAATATCTCGTCTACTGTTGTATCAAATTTGTAGGCAATCAGGTGTCGGTTTGTTGTTGAGCGTATACAGGCATGGCTGTAAAGCTGATAAGGATGAGTAGCAGAAATGAAAGAATGGTTTTTTTAATCATGTTTTATTTCGACCTGATCGCCAATTTTAAAATTTGTTACAAGAGAGGGATGGCATTCCAGTACATATTGTGCAGGTTGGTTTGAGGCATAAAATGGACGCCATTTTTTTGCCAGTTTGACATCGACAATTTGGTTTTTGGCATTAATCCAGACCGCAGTGATATCAAAAAACATGAAAAACATGTGGATGGAAGAGTTGA
>JAJTBH010000021.1 GCA_021287005.1 Anaerolineae bacterium | reverse complement strand
CTAAAGGCGAGAGTGCTAAAATTAAAAAGGTAAAAATGGAACTGAGCAACCGACAAAAATTTATTTTAACCCTGGTGGTGCATGAATATATCCGCACCGCTGCTCCGGTTGGTTCCAAAACCCTGGTGGAGCAGTATCGTCTGGAAATGAGCCCGGCCACAGTGCGTAATGAGTTAAGTTACCTCACCGATGCCGGTTATCTGCGCCAGCCGCATACCTCTGCCGGGCGAGTACCCACCGAAGAAGGTTATCGTTATTTTGTCGGTCGCCTGCTGCGCCAGACGGACCTGCCTGATTCAACGCAGCACATGATCAGCCACCAGTTTTACCAGACTCGCCCCGATATGGAAGAATGGATGAAACTGGCCGCTTCCATCCTGGCCAGCCAATCTCGCGCCGCCTCACTGGTTACTGCGCCGCACTCCGAAAAAGTGCGCTTTAAACACGTTGAGCTGGTCTCAACCCGCGGGCAGCAGGTGTTGTTGGTGCTGGTTTTAGCCGGCGGAGAAATTCGCCAGCGGATCGTCACGCTCGACCAGCCGGTCAATCAGGATCAACTCTCCAAAGCCGCCGAACGGATTCGCAACATAGGCCACGGCATGGATATTGAGGAACTTTCCTTATTGCGCCAGCAGTTTAATGAACTGGAGCGTGATGCATTGGATTGGATCTCAGAAGAGCTGCGCATGGCCGACAACAGTTCGGGTGAAGTTTATCTCGATGGGTTAACCAACGTGATGGCCGAGCCCGAGTTTTCAGGCAGTGATTCAGCCCGCCGCGCCCTGCGTGTGCTTGAAGAACGTTCATTATTACAGGAAGTGGTTGAACGTTCGGTTACCACCAGCAGTATCGGTGGGGTTCAGGTGATCATTGGCGGCGAAGGCACCTGGGAAGAGCTGCGACCTTTCTCAATGGTGTTAGGCCGCTACGGAAAACCCGGCCTGGCAACCGGCGCACTGGGTGTTTTGGGCCCGCTGCGCATGTCTTACGGAAAAACCATTTCTACGGTACGTTTCCTTTCCAATCTGCTCAGCAGTTTGGTAACAGAAACACTGGCAGATTAATCTTATATTAAGGTGGAAGGCAATAATGGCAAAAGAAAACAAAAACGAAGTGGCTGCGGAACAACTGGTTAACCCCCAGGCCGAATCAGCCTCACAACCTGAAACTGCACAAACGGCGCCAGAAGCCGTCTCTACCGATAGCGCCGACCTGCAAGGGCTGAAAAACGAACTTGAAAAAGTTCGCAAACAGGCCGATGAAAACCTTGTGAGCTGGCAGCGTGAACGTGCGGATTTTACCAATTACAAAAAACGCATTGAACGCGAGCAGGAAATGCTCAATCAAAACATCACGGCAGCTACGGTAAAAAAGTTTCTGGTTATTCTGGATGATTTGGAACGCGCCATGAAACTGCGCCCTACCAGTGGCGAAGGCGCCGCCTGGGCCGAAGGTATGGAACTGGTATATCGCAAATTCATCAGTGTGGTTGAATCATGCGGAGTGACCGCCATGCAGGCTGATAATGCTGCATTTGACCCCAATCTGCATGAGGCTATCACACATGAAGACAGCCCCGACCATCAAAGCGGGCAAATTATAGAAGTAGTTCAAAAGGGTTATATGATCGGCGACCGTGTCATGCGGCCGGCGCTGGTACGAGTAGCTCGATAGGAGGATAACATGGGAAAAATTATAGGAATCGATTTAGGTACGACAAACTCGGTCGTGGCAGTAATGCAGGGTGGTGAGCCCGTTGTCATTTCAACTGCCGAGGGAGAACGGTTGTGCCCTTCAGTGGTGGCAGTTAACAAAAATCATGAGCGCCTCGTCGGACGCGTCGCGCGCAATCAGGCCATCATTAACTCGGAAAACACCATCTTCTCCATTAAACGTTTCATGGGACGTAAATATGATGACGCTGAAGTACAGCGCACCGTCAAACGCGTGCCTTATAAAGTAAACAAAGCGCCCAACGGCGACGCCCGCGTCACCCTGGACGATAAAGATTATTCACCCCCCGAAGTTTCGGCCATGATTTTGGCCAAACTGAAGGCCGATGCCGAAGCCTTCCTTGGCGAAAGCGTTACCCAGGCGGTTATCACCGTTCCGGCATACTTTAACGATGCCCAGCGTAACGCCACCAAAGACGCCGGTAAAATTGCCGGTCTAGAAGTGCTGCGTATCATCAACGAACCGACCGCCTCTTCACTGGCTTACGGTCTCGACAAAAAGAAAAATGAAGTAATCGCCGTATACGATCTTGGCGGTGGTACTTTTGATGTCTCCGTGTTGGATGTCGGCGACGGCGTCTTCCAGGTTCGCTCCACCGCGGGCGACACTTTCCTGGGCGGCGATGACTTTGACCTGCGCGTAATGGACTATTTGATTGACGAGTTCAAAAAGAGCAACGGCATTGATCTGCGCCAGGACCGCCAGGCCTTACAGCGTCTGCGCGAGGCTTCTGAAAAAGCCAAAATTGAACTTTCGACCGTTATGCAGACCGAAATTAATCTGCCTTACATCACAGCCGATGCCACCGGTCCCAAACATCTGGTTATGACGCTTACCCGCGCCAAACTCGAACAGTTAACCATGGATTTGATCGAAAACACCATGGTTCCCGTGCGCCGCGCCCTGAGTGATGCCGGCCTGAAACCGGCCGACATCAACGAAGTGGTGCTGGTGGGTGGTATGACCCGCATGCCCGCCGTGCAGGAAGCCGTTCGCAAAGAATTTAGCAAAGACCCCCACAAGGGCGTTAATCCCGACGAAGTGGTTGCCATTGGCGCCGCCATTCAGGCCGGTGTGTTGGGCGGCGAAGTTAAAGACATTTTGCTGCTCGACGTGACCCCCTTGAGCCTCTCGGTTGAAACCCAGGGCGGTGTGGCCACCCCCATGATCGAACGCAACACCACCATCCCCACCCGCCGCAGCCAGCCTTTCTCCACGGCTGCCGATGGTCAGACCCAGGTCGAAATTCACGTTCTGCAAGGCGAACGCCCCCTGGCTGCCGACAACAAATCCCTCGGCCGCTTCATCCTGGATGGCATTCCCCCGGCGCCGCGCGGTATTCCGCAAATTGAAGTTACCTTCGACATCGACGCCAACGGCATCCTCAAGGTGACCGCTATGGATAAAGCCACCAATCGCAGCCAGCACATCACCATCACGGCTTCCTCCGGTTTGTCCGAATCCGAAGTCGAAAAGATGCGCAAAGAGGCTGAAACCCACGCCGATGACGACCGCAAACGTAAGGAATTAATTGAAGTACGCAATCATGCCGACAATACGGCCTATGCTGTCGAAAAATTCCTGCGTGACAACGGCGATAAAGTGCCGGCTGATGTTAAGAGCAAAGCCGAAGAAGGCGCCAAGAAACTGCGCGAGACCATGAACGGTGATAACCTGGATGCCATTCGTAAGGCCACCGAAGATCTCAACCAGCTCTTCCAGAGCATCGGCGCCAGCATGTACCAGCAGCCCGGCGGCGGCGCGCCCGATATGGGTGGTGCAGCCGGTGGTGATGCCGGTGGCAGCACACCCCCGCCCTCCGGCGGCGATGATGTTGTAGACGGCGAATTTAAAAGCGCCTGATCGATAAAACAAAAAACCTCAGGGGGCTGACCCAAAAATCAGCCCCCTGAAATGAATTAACAGCCGGCCCCCTTCATTTTTTTATTACAAACACCCCATTGGCTATCGATTATAATCAATGCACTGAACATTGAAAGGAGTTGTCACCAGACAACACAGAAAGATGGCGACAGCAAAAAAAGATTTTTATGAAATTCTCGGCGTTGGGCGCAACGCCACCCCCGACGAACTGAAATCGGCCTTTCGTAAACTGGCGCGCGAATATCATCCCGATGTAAACAAATCTCCCGATGCCGAAGAAAAATTTAAGGAAATTAACGAGGCATACGCTGTGCTTTCAGATTCCGACAAACGCCAGGTCTACGACCGTTATGGCGCTGAAGGTTTAAATGGCATGGGCGGTATGCCCGATTTTAATACCATTGATTTTTCGGATATTCTGGGTGATCTTTTCGGCTTTGGCTTTGGCGGTGGCGGCAGCAGCCGCCGCTCGCGCAATGCCCCCCGGCGCGGTGCAGACCTGAGTATGACGCTTAACCTGACCTTTGAAGAGGCTATTTTTGGGGCTGAAAAAGAGGTGCAATTCTCGCGTGATGAAACCTGCACCACCTGTCACGGCAGCGGCGCCGAACCCGGCACCAGCCCGTCGCGCTGCAGCACCTGCAACGGTGCCGGAGAAGTGCGCAGCGTGCGCCAGACCTTTTTAGGCTCAATGGTCCAGGTGACCACCTGCCCGACCTGTAACGGCACCGGCCAGGTGATTGCATCACCCTGTAAAACCTGCCGTGGGCGCGGCGTGGAACATCGCAGCGTTAAAAAGACGGTTTCAGTGCCCGGCGGTGTGGATAACGGCACCCAGGTGCGTCTGGCCGGTGAAGGTCAGCCCGGCGCAAATGGAGGCCCCAATGGCAACCTTTATATCGAACTGCGCGTTAAAGAACACAAGTTTTTTAAACGCCGCAAAGACGATGTTGTTCTCGACTTAAACATCAATATGGCCCAGGCTGTTTTGGGAGCCGATGTTGAAATTCCCACGGTTGACGGTCAAACCAAGCTGAATATCCCCGCCGGCACCCAACCGGGTAAAATTTTTAATATCAAAGGCAAGGGTGTGCCGCATTTACGCGGCACCGGCCGCGGTGACCAGTTGGTGGTGGTAAACGTTGAGATTCCCACCCGATTAACTGCCGAACAACGTAAGTTAATGGAAGAACTCGCCCATACAATGGGTAACGAAGTTAAACCTCAAGAAAAAAGTTTTATGGATTTATTCCGGGATGTGTTAGGTGGCTGAAGCTCGCTGGTTAGAAGTCTCTGTTAAAGTCAGTAACGAAGTTGCCGAGGCGGTTGCCGAGGTAATGTCGCGTTATATCGTTAATGGCGTCGTGGTTGAAAGTAATGTGACCTATACCGATGCCGACCAGGTCAACTACGTGTTTGATGAAGCGCGTGTGTACGGTTACCTGGTGATGGATGAAAAGATCGAAGAAAATCGTCAGCGCCTCAGTGAAGCGCTCTGGCATCTGAATGCCATTCAACCCATCGCCGACCCCGTCTTCCGCCCGATTGAAGATGAAGACTGGATGGCAGCCTGGAAAAAACATTACAAACCCATTCCCATCGGCAAACGTTTGCTGGTGCTGCCGGCCTGGTATGAACAGCAGGATGACAGCCGCGTAGCGGTTAAAATTGATCCTTCCATGGCATTTGGGACCGGAACCCATCCCTCCACCCAGCTCTGCCTGGCCATGGTTGAAGATTACACCCGCCCCGCGCAGGATGTGATTGATGTGGGCTGCGGTTCGGGCATTTTATCGATTGCGGCGCTCAAATTGGGCGCCAGCCATGCCCTCGGCGTGGATATCGATAATGCCTCGGTTAAAGCAACCAAAGAAAATTCCGAAGCCAACGGCGTGCTGCCGTTAATGGAAACGGGCTTGGGTTCGGTGACAGAAGTTAAAAAAGGCGATTTTTCGATTAAACAGGCGCCGCTTGTACTGGCCAATATTCTCGCCCCCATCATCATTCAATTGTTTGAAGACGGGCTGGCCGATCTGGTCGCCCCCGGCGGCACGCTGGTGCTGGCCGGCATTCTGGCCGGGCAGGCCGATAATGTGCTGGCCTCTGCCGGTTCACACGGTTTGGTTTTTAAAGAACGCCGCCAGATTGAAGATTGGGTGGCCCTGGCGCTTGAAGCGCCGCAGGCTTAATCTTCTTTTTTATAAACGCAAGGCCGTCTGCAAAAAACAGACGGCCTTTTATTATTATTCTTCCAGGTTGGCAGGCACTTCTTGCAATTGAGGCGTTGTGTGCGCATCGGGCAAACGTGCCGCCAGGGTATATACAAAACGGTCTTGTTTGCGCCACCAGGCGCACCACTGCACATCCGGCTCTCCTTCATAAACAACACGGGCATTAAACCACTGTGCCGCGCCCGCTGTTTTTAATGGCAAAACCACGCCAATATCACGCACCTCAACACAGCGCGTATCAAGACGCAGGCCTTTGCCAAGCGCCTTTAAGACTGATTCCTTTAAACTCCAGATGAGGGTAAACCAGACATCTCGCTGATAACCCTGAAAACTCAAACCCTGTTGATATTCGTTTTGTGTAAAAAAATCTTCCAGAAAACTGGGCGGCCGTGATTCAATTAATTCGATATCCACGCCAATTTTTAAAGGTGCACTGCCGGTTATGGCGCAAAAAGCGTAATGGTCGCGGTGACTGATGGAAATGTTCGCCGGCAGGGGTGTCTGTTTGCCCGTATTTTCCAGGTAAGGCATTCCTTCAGGTTCATTTTTAACCTGCACCAAACCCGGCTGCCAACCGTTAAAAGCAGGAATACTGTGCCGCAGTAAATATTTAATCGTCCAACGTCCCAACAACCACTCGGCGCGCCGTTTCGGAAAACGCAAATAACTCAGACGCTCTATTTCATAAGAGGTCAAAAATTTTTCAAAAGGTAATGCCGAACCCGCATCCGTCGTCAGATCGTCCCGGCCTACGGTCCAATACACAATATCCATAAACGCGTCACCTGTATTTATTAAAAAACATCCTGCGGTTTTAATCTTACCGCAGGATGCTAAAATTTCTATCGATCTGTTAATTTAAAGCGTGCCATTGAGGCTTGCAATTCGCGCGCTATGGCTTTCAGCATTTCGGCAGAACGGTTCATTTCATTGGCCTGAGCGCTGACCTCCTCGGTGGATGCCGAGATTTGCTGGGTTGAGGCTGCGTTTTCCTGGCTTAAGGCTGCCACCGATTCAATAATTTCCAGGGTCTCGCGAGCGTGCAAATCGATATCCTGGGTTGAAGCATAATTTTCCTCAATCACCGCAGAAACCTGTTCAATGGCGCTGTTTAATGCATCCATCACATCCACCATTTCGTTATTCACCATTTTAGCGCTGTTAGCCTGCCCGCTCATTTCATTGGCCGAATTAAGCAGCTTCTCCAACGCCTGGCCCGAGTTGGCCGCCATACTGCTGCCTTCACGGACGCGCGCCGTTGCCGTTTGCATGGAAGTGACCGTTTCGCTCACATTTTTCTGGGTATTTTTAACGATGGCGGCGATCTCCTGGGTGGCGGCTGCCGATTTTTCGGCCAGCTTGCGCACTTCACTGGCTACCACGGCGAAACCACGCCCGCCTTCGCCAGCGCGTGCTGCCTCAATGGCGGCATTTAACGCCAGCATATTGGTCTGATCGGCAATATCCTGAATGGTGCCTACAATCTCACCAATCTGCTGTGAGTAGGTATTCATCATCTGAATGGACTGCGCCGAGTGTTCCACGGCTTCTTGAATGTTTTCCATCTGGTTAAGCGTCTGGCGTACTGCCTGGGTGCCGTCACGGGCTATCTCAACCGAATTCGAAGCACTTTCGTTGACCTTATCAATCGCCTGCGACATCGATTGTGTGGCCTGTGCAATACGATTGGAAGCCACCACCGCATTTTCGGCTGCCTGAGCCTGTTCATTGGCTCCGCGTGTGATTTGTTTAATGCTGGTGGCGATATCCTCAACACTCTGACTGGCCTTGTTCATCATACTGGCTTCGTCATTGACCGCCTTTGTAATTTGTTGAATGGTCTCTGCCGCCTGGTTAATATTCTCCTTGGAACCCACCGAAGCCTGGGCCAGATCCTCGCTGGCGGCCAGCAACTGGCGGGCGCGATCTACCATCAACATCATCAAACCACGCAGGCTGCCCGGTTCGGCATTAAATGTCGCCACCGGGATTCCTTTATTGATCAGGCGATTAATATATGGCGTCAAACCTGAATCAACCACACACACGCCAATGGCATTATATCCTTTGGCAGGTAATGACTCAATGAAGGGTCCATATAAATCTGCACTGACGGTTACATCCAGCCCTTTGACTGCGCCTTCGGGAACCAGCCAATCCACCTGAACGTTATAGGGCTGCAAGACGCGTGCGGCTGCCAACGTACCTTCCTTCACCTGGTTAAAAAATTCAAAACCAAGTGAAACCATAGCTATTTTTAAAGGTTTGGCCGGTTTTTTATCCACGGGTCGGGGGCGGGCATCCATAATTTCTTTGGATTGCACGGCGCCGCGCCCGATTTGCCAGTATTGATCCAGAGTGTCTTTTGACACCATTTTTGGTTGAATCAACAAACGTTCGGCGGGGGGCTGCCAGCGATCTACCAGGTGATTAAACAAATGAATCACCGGGTCATACCCCTGAGCAAACGGCGTCTGTGAAACACTGGCCGATAACAAACCGTCTTGAATCTGGCGCGCCAGACTGTTGGTCATATCATGACTGACGATTTTAATCTTGCCTTCCAATCCGTTTTTCTTAAAAATATCCACAATCAGGTTAAGCGCTTCAATGTCGGTGGTGTAACAACAATTTAGACCACGGTGTTGTTCATAACAGGTTTTAAACTCATTCCGAACTTCCGCCTCATCCTGAGTCGAATCCAACACCAGACTGATCTTTACGCCGGGGAACTTTTCAAGCAGCGCCGTTTGAAAACCGTTTTTTCGCAAAACCAGGTTATCCTGATTAAACGCGCCGATTACCACAGCGTTGCCGCGGCCGCCGGTGATTTTTCCCATCACTTCACCGGCCATTTCCCCTTCCTGAAACGAGTCGGTCCCCACATAAAACAGGCGTTTACAGGGTTCATCTGTAATCCAGTTATATGAACGGGCGCACTCTTGCAGATTCACCAGCATCGAATTTAATGCCTGCGGCAGCAAAGGCAAACGATATTGTTCAATATCAAGCGGCTGCGCATCGATTGCCATGCGCCGGGTAAAATCACCCTGCGTCAGAGCGGTTAACGCCGCCGCCATGCCGGGCATATCCTTCTCGGCCAGTGAACTGCCCAAATTAATCAACTGTCCCAGACCGCCATCTCTCCCTTTTAACAAGGTGGCGCTGGCAAACAGTCCTACCAGACCCAACAGCCCCAAAACAATCATCAGTCGGCCGGTCCACAACAGACCTTCGACATTTTCCGGACTAGTACGAGCCTGCTCTAATATTATTAATCCCCCTACCCCCAGGGCAAACAACACAATGCCCAAAATAATATACAACCATACTCTAAGTTGAGAATGGTTCGAAGAAAATAGTGTGCTCATAATAATGTCCTGTTGTATAAGATGACGAACGGACCAACAAAGGGGTATCTATTTTATTATATTGGTATGGGTAATGTCTAACAATTAATAATGTTTATAAATAACTGATTACATCCATCATTATATATTAACTTGTTGTTAAACTTAAGTTTTAACCCCTGTTTGAAGCTTAAAAACTCGCAAAATAAACACTTTTTCACGTTTTTTATATCAAATGCCGGCAAGCTGTCTCTTGACAGGTAAACGATCTCTGATACAATGATACAATAGAAAGTAAAACGATTATGATCAATTCCATTAAAAAATCCGAATTACAACGTATTGGCATTTTTCTTTTATTTGCCTTTGGCGGTGCCATATTAACGGCCCTGACCATCTATTTAACCGGCGGACTTGCCAAAAGCCCCTACACTTTCATCTTATTACCCACCACTTATATGTGGGCTCCCGCTCTGGCAAACATCTTTACCCGCCTGCTGACCGCCGAAAACTGGAAATCGGTCTGGGTCAAACCTCAGTTTAAACAAAACTGGAAGTACTGGCTGGTCGCCTGGTTTTTACCCGGCCTGTTAATCATGCTGGGCAGCGCTTTATATTTCATCATCTTCCCGGCTTCATTTGACCCCACCATGAGCGCTTTACGCCAGGGCTTTGAATTGGCCGGCAAAGAACCGCCCATGCCCATGGCCGCCCTGGCAGCCATTCAAATTGCCGCCGGCATGGTGATTGCGCCGTTGATCAACAGCCTGTTTACCTTTGGTGAAGAGTTTGGCTGGCGCGCTTACCTGCTGCAAAAACTACTGCCGTTGGGGTATCGTAAAGCCTTGATTATCCTGGGCGCCATCTGGGGCATCTGGCACTGGCCAATCATCGCTCTGGGTTACAATTACGGCCTGGATTATCCCGGTGCGCCCTTCCCCGGCATGTTAATGTTCGTCTGGGTTTGTTTTTGCTTCGGCACACTGCTGTCGTGGTTAACTTTAAAAGCGGGCAGCGTCTGGCCTGCCGTGATCGGTCATGCAGCCATTAATGGTATGGCCAGTGTTGCCGTTTTATTCTTAATCGGCGCGCCCAATACCCTTTTGGGCCCCACCGTGCAGGGTTTTATCGGCGTAGCCGGTTTTGCAGTGCTTGCCCTGGTTTTATTCTTCCGCCCCGGAAGCCTGCCTGAAGTAAATCTTGAAAACAAGCAGGCTTAACCCTGCCTGAAAGATGCCATTCAAACCTGTCCCTGCCCTACCGGCAGGGATTTTTTTATTTGTAAACGGTTATTTTTATCCCGATCATTCTCATGATGATTTGCCTGAAATGATAAAAACCATTACAATACAGTTATTATTGAGTATATTAATCATGAGTGAGAATTTTTATGCCATATTGGAGATTGAGCCGGGAGTCGAACAAGAGGTTATCGATTCCGCTTATCGTCGTCTGGCATTACTTTACCACCCCGATCTAAATCATTCCCCCGAAGCGACCCGGCGCATGCAGGAGGTTAATGTTGCCTATACCACCCTGCGCAACCCGTCCAAACGTGCGCTTTATGACCGCAGCAACGGCATCAGCACCGTCATCCATTCCTCGGGGCCCACTTCCTTTACCAATCGCGAAGCGTATCGCCAGCAAAACGTTTATAATCCGCCTCCGCGCGCTGCAACACCGCCCCCGCCGCCACCACCTGTTACCAACAGCGCTCCACCCAGTGAAACGCAGTTATTAACTTTCTACATCGAAAATTCGGCCTACGCTTTTAATATTCTGGATATTGAATCGGTGAATATGATGCAGCCGCTTATGCAGCACCTGCGCGCCCCGCTTTTTGTGGAGGGGTTAATCGCTTATCGCGGCGGGCGCATCCCGGTTGTGGATTTACGCCGTCACCTGGGTTTCCCCAACCAACCCGCCACGCGCGAGACGCGTATTCTGGTGGTTAAATTTAGCAGCATTTCCACCGGTCTGATCGTCGACAGCACCGGCTCACCGCTGCGCGTGGAAAACAGCAGCATTGAATCGCCGCAAACAGCCTCAGACGGTGTGCGCCCCAGTTTTGTTAAAGGCACGGTTCGCAGCGGTTACCAGGTGGTAGTTATTCTTGACCTGGCAGCTCTTTTTACCCTCGAAGAATATCGCGCTTTAAAAAACTTTATGGCCGTCTGACTCTTTATGTCGAACAAAAAAGATATAAAAAAGGACCCGCAGGGGTCCTTTTTTTGAACTTGTTCTTTTTGCGGCGCACAAGCCCGTTATCTGACCAACAAACTGACGCCCATCATAACAAAAACAAAAAGCAGTTGCAACGCAAATATAACACCCATTATAACCAGTGCCACCATCCAGGGATTCATGACATTTGCGCGGATGGGCAGTCCTTCCGCCAATTGGCGCACATTCTGAGCCGCCTGCCGCGCCAGATCGCGCCGGCTGTGCGGCACTTGCCCCAACCAGACCCACCCCTCAACCGGCAGCGGCACCAGCACTCGCCGGCCGCCAAAAGCCGCCAACAGGGCATCCGGCGAAGCGGCCGATTTTACAGCCAGTTCCAGAGGCAGCACCAATACCTGGGTCGTTTGCAAATCTTCCGACTTTAAAGACTCCGTCTCATTCAATTGATTAACCGGCATACCCGGCGCAATCCGCTGTAAAGTCTGTTTAAACTCTTGCGCAAAAGCCTCATCCAACCCCAACAAAGTCACGCCATATGCGGCATATCGCTGGGTCAGAGCGGCTTGCAAAAAACGCCCGTCTTTAATCAAAGTCATCAGATAATAAACCAACCAGACGGCCACCACCAACAGCGCTTCAAGGCGATAACATAACTCCAGTACAAACTGTTCTTCATATCCACCCAGAGCGCTATTTAACACCAGGAAAAACAACGAACCGGCCGCGGCCATCACACCCACCACGCCGCCAAAAACTGCCAGGTAAAGCGCCGTTTTACGCACGATCGAACGGCGGGTATGTTCACCCAATTCACCGCTCTGATAAGCCTCAACCTGCGCCCGGCGCCAGCGCCCCAGCCAGACCACCAGGCCCACCAGCAATGCCGCCGTGGCGCCATTCAAATCTTCACGCAAAGCCGGCACGGTAGCCGTATTTAACAATAAATCAATCAAAATACGCCCAACCCAGAACAGGCCGGTAAAAAGAAAACCAAAACCCAACGCGGCCAGAAAATAGAGATAAAAACGTCCCTGAGCCGCGCGCTCAACCGGATTCTCCTCCAGCGCCACCTGTTTGCGCAGTTGGCCTTCAAAATACCCCCACGAGATGGACATCACCACCAGCAAAGAAAGGCTTATATTATGTTCCGAAACAAATATCGCCGGGGTTTGCAACGTGCCGGTCAACCACAAGCCCAGGTCGCGCAGCAGCATGTAAGCGCTAAAAATGGTGGTTACCGCCCCGGTTAATGACAACAAATGTAACACCACCAGGCGCAGCCATGAACGGCCTTCATCGGACTGCGGCAACAAACGCTGAATGGAAAACCAGATGCTGGCCCATAAGGGTGTGCCCAACAGGGCGTAGGTTATGCCATTTGCCAGCGTCACCTGGTTGGAAAGATTGTTTATCCCCATCGCCGAGCAAAAAGCAAATAAAATTTGCTGTACGCCGGTGATCATTAAAACATATGTAAACAACATCCAGATATAACGAAAGAGCCGGCGCGTTTCAATAAAAGCCGCCACAGCCGGATTAATTTTCCAATCCGCTCTCAGAATATATTCAAAATACAAAAGAGCCACCAGGTTGATGCCTATGATCACCAGGTTATCCGCCAGGGTTTCAGTTCCGCCCAACAGCGCTTCGCTGGGATTTAAGCCCACCGCCTGCAACATAAGGCGGTTTAAAATGGACATGGCGCTGATCACCAGCGGAACCAATGTCACCAGGCGCACACCATAAAAATAAAAAGCTCTAATGCGCGCCGTACGTTCCTCTTCATCATGCGCCGCGTCGCGCTGCAGCACCCACCAGTGCAGCCCAAAAATGGGCAGTCCCACCAACACCAACGAAAAACCGCCCGCCAGTTCCGAAGGCTGCCCGGTCAACGAGTTTTTAAACAGGGTTTGCGCCAGGTAAACGCCGCCCCACACAATGGTTTCAAGACTGATGAAAGCCACCAGATAAAAATATAAACGCCTTATGGTACGCATATTTGCCCCCGCTATTTAACCGGCGTGGTCTGGTACCAGTCATAATACCAGTAGGGATAAGGCATCTGGCGAATTTTCCATTGACCCTGTTCCAGCTTTAATTCCGCCCGTTCCGAATTGCGATACCCTCTTTCAAAAAATGGGCCGTTAAACTGCGAAAAAGTTATTCCGACTGTTGCCGTATCTCCCAAAAGCTGGGTATCGCTGATTTGTACATCTGTGGAACTGATATCCACCTCTTTCATGGCAAACGGCCGTCTGAAATCTTCAAAAGCCGGTTTGTTTTCAGCATCAGCCAGGTAAGCATAGGCTTTTTCATAATCGCCCTTATGCAGAGCCAGCACAAAGTTTTGCACCACACCTGCCGGATTGTTATCACTTACATAAGTTAGGTTGGACTGGCGCACAAAAAATAACACAAAAGCCGCCACCACCAGCACAGCAATGCCGGCCAGAATGGCGATTAAAAAACGATCCTGTTTCATTTTTTCACTCCGTTTTAATATCGGGCGGGGCGTCTCTGCCGGCGGGTTTCCTGAATGCTGCCATAACTCTCACCGGGCTTAAAAACAATGACCAGAAAAGGCCCCAGTACAGGCAAAATAATTGCCAGAGTCTCCCAGAGAATAAACTGCCACCATTGCAGCCGCCGGCGGCGCAGATATACGAAGGCCATCACGGCCATTCCGGCACAGCCCAGCAGCAAAATTAATCTCAAAATATCAGCCGTTTCCAATTTTTATCTCCTCGATTTCACAGATTAATCACTCCATACCGGGGAGGCAAATCCGGGATTAATGTTTTTCTTACTATAACACATCCGTTCCATTCTACCAAACAAATATTCTACTTAACAAATAATCCGGCAAACAAAATGCCGGTTCATTTTTGAACCGGCATTTCCCAGAAAAGGAGGAGTAGAAAAAACGATTTCCGCAGATCGTTTTATAAATCGATTAAATCCAGCCGCGCAACTCCATAGCTTTTACCACGCGGGCAATTGCCACCATATAGGCGGCATCGCGCATATAAGCTTTCTCACGTTGGGCCATATCCAACACACCCTGGAAGGCAATGGTCATTTTGCTGTCCAGTTTTTCCAATACTTCGTTTTTGGTCCAGTAGAAATTCATGTCGTTTTGCACCGATTCAAAATAAGAAACGGTTACACCACCGGCATTACACAGAAAATCGGGAATGACAAAAACGCCGCGCTGTTTTAAGACCTCATCGGCTTCGGGAGTCGTGGGCCCGTTGGCGCCTTCAGCCAGAATTTTTACCTGAGGACTGACTCGTTTGACCGTTTCAGCCGTGATCTGGCCTTCCAGAGCCGCAGGAATCAGCACATCCACATCTTTGCCCAACCAGGCATCAGCATCTTCAATAATATAACCGGCCGCTTTGGCCTTGTTTTTATCAATCGAACCATACTGGTCGGTTATGCTCATCAGATAATGAGGGTCCACACCGTCGGTTTTGCTAACCGTGTAAGATACGCGATCCTCGCGATCCCAATATGAAACGCAGATCACTTTACCCTTTAACATCTCCACAAAACCAATGGCGGCATATTGAGCCACATTACCAAAACCCTGCACGGCCGCCGTGCACTCTGCCGGGTTGAGGTTAAGATGTTTCATGGCTTCTCGCACGGTATAAATCACACCATAACCGGTAGCCTCGGTCCGGCCCAGAGAACCGCCGCCGCCCACCGGTTTGCCGGTGATGACACCGGGCGTAAAATGCCCGACCAGTTTTGAATATTCGTCCATCATCCAGCCCATCATTTGCGGAGTGGTGCCCACATCCGGCGCCGGCACGTCATTACGCGGGCCGATATTTTTCCAGATCTGCTGCACATATCCGCGCACCAGACGCTCTTTTTCACTGATCGAAAGGGTCGCCGAATCAAGAATGACGCCGCCTTTACCCCCACCCAGGGGCAGATCAACCACGGCGCATTTCCAGGTCATCCAGGTCGCCAGGGCACGCACCGTATCGATGGTTTCTGAGGGGTGAAAGCGAATGCCACCCTTGCTCGGACCGCGGGCATCATTATGCTGCACACGATACCCTTGAAAAACGCGCATGGAACCATCATCCATACGCACCGGAATGCGGAAAGAAAACTCCCGCAATGGCCAACGCAAAATCTCACGAACCTGTGGATCAAGGTGCAGCATGTCGGCAACGTGATCAAATTGTTGCTGCGCCATTTCAAATGCATTGGTTGAAGCAGATGCCATGTTTTCAGTCTCCTTATTTCGTATTTATTAAATACCTGAGACAACAGATTTCTGTGAAAAAATAAGCGGGCACCTCGGTAAGATGCCCGCTTTAACTACCAGGGGATGTATATAAAAAATCAACACGCTGTCTCTCCACCTGTATTTTCTGTCATACCTTCAGTTGCAAATTTCGCTTCCCTTATTAAAGGAAGGCTTAATTTGTGTCCGTTACAAACACAGCTTAAGATTACCCGATTCAGGCAAAAAGTGTCAAATGATTATCTTCTTTTCATTGAATGACAACTTTATGTGATTGGATCATAAATGTCATAAAATATCACAGGTGCAGGGATGACTCTTCATCGTAAATTCTTTTTAATTCCTTTAATACATTTTTCTGGCGTTGGGCTACAAAACGAGTAATAAAACCTTCATTAGCGGCATTGGCCAAAAATTCAAAACCCAGGCGAATGGTTTTATCGTCTGTCACTCTGATGTTACGCAAAATAGCCTGAATATAAATGGAACTGTTTGTGTTTTTATCGTTGTCCGGTAAATTAAATCTTAAATTCACACTGTCGCCGTAAAGCAATGGGGAAATATTAAACAGAAATGATTTCATGCACACTGACATGCCATGAATAGAGATATCTGCCATCAGAGTTAATAAACCGTTGGGGTTGGAGCCCGGTTTGTTATCATAAAGACTGACTTTGATCGGCCCGGGTGGCTCCACGCGTATGCTTTTACGAAAACCTATTTCACGGGTCAAATCAAAATCGGTTAATAAAGCCGTTTCTTTATGAATATCAGCCGACAGGGCTGTTGCCCGGTAAATTAATGCGCGGCTGTTAATGTAGGTTTGTTTTTGATTTCGAATACAGATCAATTGCAAAGGGTGTGTCTGCACTCTAATCTCAGCCCCTCTAACCTCCAAAATTGTCGCATCATGACTGACAGGCACCCCCTGAAAAACATTCATCAGTTTTATCGTTTCTTTTTTCTCAAAAACATCCTTAAATATTTGATAATATCCGGTGACCATGATCCCTCGCTTTTGTTTTGCTCAGACGGAAGGACAAAAAACCAACTGCCCGGAAAAATTTATCAGGCTTTAAATAACTTAAAAACAGGCAAACAAACATATCCGGTAACCATTAAATAATTTCATCCGGGCCAAAAGGTAATTTATTTAACTTTTAATCAACTAAACATCAATAATAATGGAGTTTTTCTTACAAATAACAAACCAAAACTTGATTAATATTAATTATATGGAATTAAAAATTTTTACCTAACAAAAAAACAGGCAATTTTGCGTGAAATTAGATTTAAAACAGGAGAAATTAATTAACCCGCTTCTTCGTCCAACAGTTGTTTACGCAGGTCATTTAAAGGATGCAAGTCCCCGTCTTCTCCTTCAAAATACCAGTGTTCCCAACCGTTGCAAGGGCTGCCGTTCATCAGTCGCGATCCCAGGCGGTGAATGGTGGCGGGGTCATAACCTTCCATCAACAAACGCCCGTCGGCGCGTAAAACGGCCGCAAGGTCACGTTTATGTCGAAAATAAAGCAACTGTCCCGGTGCCAACAGGCCCGCTTCAAGTAAATGACCCAGCGGCAGGCGGCGCAGACGCGGTTTGCCGACCCGATAAACAGCCTCTTCCTCCGAGAGCGGTTCCACACCATCCAGGCGTTCCTGCGCCAGGCGCACATAATTTTCCTGGCGTTCAATGCCCACCCAGTGCCGGCACAGTTTTTTGGCAACCGCCGCGCTGGTGCCGCTGCCCAAAAAAGGGTCCAGCAGCACGTCACCCGGCTGGCTGGATGACAAAATAATGCGATACAACAAAGCTTCGGGTTTTTGGGTGGGGTGCGCCTTGCGCCCGTTTTCTTTCAGCCGTTCAGGGCGTGGACAAAGCGGCAGCAGCCAATCGCTGCGCATTTGCAAATCGTCATTAAGCTGGCGCATGGCATGATGATTAAAGGTATAACGTGCGCCCTTTTGTTTACAGGCCCATAACAAGGTTTCATGTGCATTGGTAAACCGCACCCCACGGAAATTGGGCATGGGGTTGGTTTTAATCCAGACGATATCATTTAAGAACCAGAACCCCAGGTCCTGCATGATGGCGCCAATGCGATAGATATTATGATACGTTCCGATCACCCACAGGGTGCCGTTTTCTTTTAATACACGCCGGCAGGCGCTTAACCAGGCACGGGTAAAATCGTCATAGGCCGCGAAATCTTCAAAATGATCCCAAGTCTCGTTAACTGCATCCACCCGCGTCATATTGGGGCGATACAATTCCTGTTGAAGCTGTAAATTATAAGGCGGATCAGCAAAAATCAAATCAACCGAAGATTCCGGCAAACTGTTAAGCACTTCAATACAGTCACCCTGTAGAATCCGGTCTAACGGAAGATTTTCGCCACTCATAAGGCGGTTAAGAGGTTTTGAGCGCAGATAATCGGCGTTCCAACTCGGCGCGCACCACCTGCGGGTTGGCCTTGCCGCCCGCCTGGCGCATGACCTGGCCAAAGAACCAGTTTGCCAGGGTTTCTTTGCCAGCCAGGTAATTGGCCACCTCGCCCGGATTGGCCTCAATGACGCGGTCAATCAACTGCACAATGGCATCATTATCCGAAATTTGCATCAAACCATCGGCTTTAATGATATCGCCAGCGCTGCGGCCGCTTTCAAGCATCTTGCCAAGCACGTTTTTAGCCGTATTCTGATTGATGTCGCCGCGCGCAGTGGTTTGTAACAGGGCTGCCAGGGACTCAGGGCCGACTTTAATGGCCTCAATTTCAACAGCGGCCTGTTTCATCCAGCTAAACAATTCGCCTGTAATCCACAGTGCAATGACGCGGGCCGTTACCTGCTGGTCCACGGCTTTCACCGCAGCTTCAAAATAATCGGCCACGCTCGCTTCCTGCACCAGAATGGCCGCGTCATAAGGCGTTAATTGATATTGATCAATAAAACGCTGCAAACGCGCCTTGGGCAGTTCGGGCAGGGAAGCACGAATTTGATCCACCCAGGCATTTTCAACAATCAGGGGCGGCAAATCGGGTTCAGGGAAATAACGATAGTCGTGCGCTTCTTCCTTGCTGCGCTGTGAATAAGTCTCACCGCGGCTTTCATCCCAACCCAGGGTCTCCTGCACAATCTTTTCACCACGTTCATACTTCAGGGTCTGTTGTTCGATCTGGTAAATGATGGCCCGTTCCATCGCGCGGAAACTGTTCAGGTTTTTAATCTCCACACGCGTGTTGAGAATATCGGTTCCGCGTGGGCGCACCGATACGTTGGCCTCAAAACGAATGACGCCTTTTTCCATGTCGCCTGAGTTAACACCCAGGGCGCGCAAAATGGCACGCAGTTCCATGCCATAAGCGCGCGCTTCTTCAGCCGAGTGCATATCGGGTTGAGAAACGATCTCAAGCAAAGGCACACCGGCGCGATTTAAATCGACCAGCGAATAATTATCGACATGGGTTAATTTGCCGGTATCTTCTTCCAGGTGGGCGCGCAGCACACGGATGGTACGGTCGCCTTCCGAGGTGTGAATGCGCAATACGCCATTACTGGCCAGCGGATATTCATATTGTGAAATCTGGTAACCCTTGGGCAAATCGGGGTAAAAATAATTTTTGCGGGCAAACAGACTGGTCGGGTTAATCGTACATTCCAGGGCCAATCCCACTTTAATTGCCATTTCAACGGCCTGCTGGTTGATCACCGGCAGCACACCGGGCATGCCGGCGCACACCGGGCAAACGGCCACATTGGGCTCGGAGCGGGTATTATCAACCACCGCGCAGCTACAAAACATTTTTGAATTCGTTTGCAGTTCGGCATGAACTTCCAGACCAATGACAGGCTCGTATTCAATCATAGCTTACCTCTAAGGACGTAGTTTGTGATGGGTTAATCCAGGCGGCGCGCAAAACGCTCAATGCGCACCAGGGCTTCTTCAATTTGATTATATGCAGTGGCATAACAGCAGCGTGCGAAACCCTCGCCGCCCGCGCCAAAGGCATTGCCGGGCACAATCGCCACTTTTTCTTCCTGCAAAAGGCGGTTGGCGAAAGTTTCATCGTCCAGGCCGGTCACACTAACTTTGGGGAAGGCATAAAAAGCGCCGCGCGGCTCAAAGGTGGGTAAACCGATATGATTTAAGCCGTCCACAATCAAACGGCGGCGGCGGTCGTATTCGGCAACCATTTCCTTAACATAATCTTCGCCGCTTTTTAATGCTTCCAACGCCGCATACTGCGCCGTGGTGGGCGCAGACATGATGGTGTATTGGTGAATGCGGGTTAAGCCTTTCAAAATTTCTTCGGGGGCGCAAACATACCCGATCCGCCAACCGGTCATGGCATAAGCCTTGGAAAAACCACCCAGAGTAACGGTGCGTTGGCGCATATTGGGCAGGCTGGCAAAACAGACATGTTCAAAACCATATACCAGGCGGTCATAAATTTCGTCGGATACAACAATCAGATCGTGCTGCTCGGCAATTTTGGCAACTTCGAGTAACGTCTGGCGTGAAGCCACCGCCCCGGTGGGGTTGCTGGGGTAACCGATGAAGATCATCTTGGTGCGCGGTGTGATGGCCGCTTTTAATGCGGTGATATTCAAATCAAAGTTCTCTTCCATGCGCCCGGCAACTTCCACCGGCACACCACCCGCCAGCATTACTTCGGCCTGGTAGGCCACAAAACAGGGCGTAGGAATGATGACCTCGTCGCCGGGGTCTAACAGGGCATTCATGACCAGGTAAAGGGCTTCGGAAACACCCACGGTCAACAAAATTTCAGAAACGGGATCATAACCGACACCGTAAAGTTTTTGCAAATGATCGGCTATTGCTTTACGCACTTCAAGAATACCGGCATTGGAGGTGTAATGCGTTTCGCCGTGATTAAGCGAATGTACGCCCGCATCGATAATGGGCCGCGGTGTGGTGAAATCGGGTTCGCCGATACCCAGTGAAATTACATCCTTCATAGTGGCAACAATATCAAAAAACTTGCGAATGCCGGAAGGTTTTAAATTTTCCATTCTTTTAGAAAGAAAAGAGTCGCGCATGTTAATCCCTTTCAGACTGAAATGACCTGCCATTGATCCCGACCGGGATCATATGATAATTTAAAACGCCTGCCGTCAGGCGTACTAACTTTAAATCCGTGCCCATCGGGTGAAATCCATTCCGTTTCAATCGCCGCAACGTCCAGGCGTTCGCCATTTAACATAAAGGCATGCGGGCGTTGGGCATATGTGTAACCCGAATGACAAAATACTTCAGCGCCTACTTCATCACCCATGAAGTGTTATCCCCTACATTCATGCTGGAAGCCTGGCCCTGAATGTTAACATAACGGCCCAGCAGTGAATCTTTGAGCACCAGGTCGTTCAGGTGGGTTTCCGCATCCACAATGGCGTTGCGAATGACCACATTGCTGATCTTGCAGTTGGCGCCAATTGACACATTCGGACCGATGACCGAAGATTCAACCTCGGCGCTGGGGTGAATGAAAACCGGCGGAATAATCGCCACACCCTTATCCGTTTTACAACTGGCGTCATTGGCATAACCATGCTGCAATTTATAACAATTGGTATCAAACAACGCCTCTGGGGTGCCTGCATCCAGCCAGGTGTTAATTTCCTCAACCTTAAAATGCGCGTTATGTTCAATCATAACGTTGATCGCATCTGCCAGGAAATATTCACCCTTCAGCATCAGCTCGCGATCAAATTGCTCTTCAATGGCTTTAATCAGATCTTCGCCTTTGCGGAAATAATAAAAACCGACCAGAGCCAGGTTGTTGCTCATATCGGTGGGTTTTTCAATCAGGCGAACCACTCTCCCGCCGGCGTCAATTTGCGCCACACCAAAACGACGCGGATCGGGCACCGGTTTAACCAGGGCTACGCCGTCGGCTTTTTCAGTTTTTAAGAAACTTAAATCAACTTCAAGCAGTGTATCCGAAAAGGTCATTAAAGTGGGTCCGGTTAAATATTCACGCGCCTGATACAAGGCATCGGATTGGCCGCGCATTTGTTCCTGCACCACATAATGCACCGTTTTATCGGGGTGGTTTTGATCCATATAGGCTTTAATCTGGTCGCCCTGCGGACCGACAATGA
The DNA here is from genome assembly GCA_021287005.1 of Anaerolineae bacterium. GTDB lineage: Bacteria > Chloroflexota > Anaerolineae > Anaerolineales > Anaerolineaceae > JAJTBH01. The sequence continues at coordinate 797 of JAJTBH010000021.1, read as the reverse complement.
AGATATATTCAACGTTTTTCGGATCGGGCAGGGTATCAAATTGTTCAATCACAAAATCCAGTACGGTTTTGCCGGCCAGTTGGATCAGGGGTTTGGGTTTGCTCCAGGTATGAGGACGTAAACGGCTGCCATAACCAGCCATTGGAATTGCTATTTTAAGAGTTTGAGACAAAGTTGTGCCTCCCAGATGGGGTATCCTTTACAGGAAGATATAACAGGTTTATTTTAGCACGCTCCGCCGTTTTTATCCACCGCATGGAAAAACGGGCAATAAATAAAAGCCGCCCCACATTCGCCGGGAAAGCCCCGCAAATTTGGAGCGGCATACCAATAAAACTCAAAACGTTAATCTGTCAGTTTAAAACGTGCGGTTGAGGTCTGTAATTCACCGGCAATCAAAACCAGGGTTGCCACAGAGCGCGCCATATCATCCACCTGGGCGCTGACCTCTTCGGTGGAAGCCGAAATTTCTTCGGTGGATGCGGCGTTTTCTTCACTCAATGCGGCAATCTGTTCGATAATTTCCAGCGTTTCGTGTGCGTTTTGTTGGATATTCTGAGTCGAGGCGTAATTTTCCTCAATCACTGCCGAAACGCGCTCAATCGACGTATTTAACGCATCCATCACTTGCAGGGTGCGTTCGTTAACCCGGCGCGCTTCCAGAGCCTGCTCGTTCATCTCACCGGCAGATACCAGCAGTTCTTCAAGCGCCTCACCTGAGCTGATGGCCAGTTGGCTGCCTTGCTGCACCTGTTGGGTGTCGGTTTGCGTGGCCAGCACCGTTGCGTTGACGCTCT
>JAJTBH010000020.1 GCA_021287005.1 Anaerolineae bacterium | reverse complement strand
AACCGTAAAAGTTATTGGACTCGCCTCTTTATCATGGACCAGATCAGCCATTTTATTCAGAAGGTAGTTGGCCGTCAATAAATCATGTTTTTCAGCAGCATGCATTTCAGACTGATAAAACAGTTGGTGCAAATTATTAATGATTGTTTCATCCTGATAAATCGCCAATGAATTAACCGTTTCAAACCGGTTTATATTCCATGCCGACCCATCATCCCCTCTGCCTCGATTCAACTTTTGCCTTATTTCGCTTTTTGACCGGCAAAAATAATGATTTAACTGGATTTTTTCAACATGGTTTGGAAATCGCTGGTAATCCACGCGCAAGAATCGTTCATTGACACACCAATGGTTATCTTTGTATAAAAAGTCGTGAGGAGAATTGGGCAGCAACGTTTTGGAGGGCTGAACGATGCTTTTAATCATATTGTTTTCAAAAAATGTCGGATGAGTAGCCCAGGTGTAGCCTGTGATCTGTCCACCCTGTGGGCGGCCTTCATTTTGACCGGAGCCAAAAAATATGGAACTGACGGCCAAACCGCCGTAGGCTTCATAATCTTTTAACAATTCAGGCAATTTAAGGGCGTTTTTGGGGACCAAAAATTCATCAGTATCGATGAAACCCATCCAGCGCGTATTCGCCCCATAGGTTTGCAGACAATGATCGTATGCAAAAATTTGAGCTCCCCTTCCGCCAATATCCATCAATACGACCCAACCACGGGTTATATAATCTGCCAATGTGTCACGCAGGCTGATTTTACTTTCATTGTCGTAAATATAAAAACGATCTACCCCCATCAAAATATGATAATCCAGCCATTCCGGCAGATAATCATTTTCATCCTTGCAAATCAAACACAAACTTAAATAATCCATATAAGTTTTAATTATAATGGGTTTTAAAGACTCAAACTCGAATAATCAACAAAACGATAAAATTTTACAAACCGTTTATTAATTATAAAGAATCTATTTGTTACACTCATAAAATGGTATAACAAATTAGCGCCGGTGTTTGGTTAAATTTTTAACTGTTTCATTAACCAAAAAATTTGTTTTTCGACGCTGCCGATCATAAAATGGATGAATAAGAAGATCCATTCAAAATCGTTTTTATCCATACAAGGAAACTTTATGAGTAACGACCATTTTTCCAAACATAACCCGGTTTCTCACACATCCGTGCCAGCCCCGATTATTGTTAATCAATATATGTCCTTAAAAAAATGCCGGCATGGATTAATGTTATATAACCTGAATGACCTTTTTGTCGGCAGGTCAATGGACTTATACGGTGAATGGTGTGAAGCGGAATTAAATACGCTCGGGCAATTATTACTCCCCGGCGACGTCGTAATCGATGTAGGCGCCAATATCGGCACACATTCCGTTTTTTTTGCTCAAAAGGTAGGCCCTCAAGGCCTGGTTTATGCCATTGAGCCCCAACGAATCACATATGAGATATTATGTGCAAATATAGCTCTTAATACTTTATTAAACGCACTTCCCATGCAAGTCGCAATTGGTGAGAAAAATGGCAAAATTATTATCCCGGTGCTAAACCCGGAAAGCCAGCAAAATTTTGCCGCTTTTAAGATTGAAGGTCATAAAGATGGTGATGTCGTAAATTTACTGCCACTGGACGAGCTCAATTTATCTCGCTGCAAGCTGATAAAAATCGATGTCGAGGGTATGGAATTAAAAGTTCTGCATGGCGCTCAAAAAACCATTCAGCAGCTCAGACCGTTTTTATTCGTTGAAAACAACTCACGTGAAGGCTCTCCCGAGACCGTTCAGGCTTTGTTTGACCTTGGATACAAATGTTGGTGGCATATTGCCAATTATTTTAATCCTGACAATTATTTTCAAAATAAAGAGAACATTTTTGCTCAATTTGTACCCGAGTCCAATATGATCTGTGTGCCCGGTGAATTTAATTTTAATGTGACAGGTTTTGAAGCAGTGACCTCTCCTAATGACACCTGGATTTCAGCCGTGGAACGGATCAATTCATCACAGCATTAAAATCTCTTTATTCAAACTAACCAGCCAGGAATGTGCTTATGTTTTCATTCTCCGAATTAGTTAACGAAACTCCAGAAATTCACATCGTTGATGTTGGCGCAAGCCCCATTGAGGGACAGCCGATTTACCAATCCATCCTCAATCAGGGTCATTTTCATTTAACCGGATTTGAACCAAACCCGGAAATGTTTAATGAGTTAACAAAAATTGGCGACCCCCGCATGACTTTTTTGCCATATGCGCTGGGGAATGGACAGGAAGCAACTCTAAATATCTGTATCATGCCCGGAATGAGCTCCATCCTGGAACCGGATCTACATTTCCTTTCGCACTTTCATGGCTTTGCCGAATGGAGTCAGATAACCCAAAAACTCGCATTACAGACTAAACGTCTGGACGATATCGGTGAAATCAATGAAATCGATTTTCTTAAACTGGACGTACAAGGCAGCGAGTTAACCGTTTTGGAAAATGCTATTGAAAAATTAAAATCCACCCTGGTTATTCATGTGGAAACCCTTTTTGTGCCTTTTTATAAAAATCAACCCCTCTTTGGAGAAATAGATATTTTTCTAAGGAAGTCCGGCTTTTTATTACACCGCTTTGGGCCCTTGATTACCCGTGTGTTAAAACCCCTGTTATTAAATAATGATATTTATGCCAGTTTTAGCCAGTTATTGTGGACCGATGCCGTTTATATCAAATCCTTCCCCCATTTTGATTTACTAACTCCGAGACAGTTATTTAAATTAGCTCGAATAATGCACGATGTTTATCAGTCTTATGATATGGCTATGTTAGCTTTAAGTCATATCGATATACAAACAGGCTCAAACCTCCAAAACATATATCTTCAAAAACTTCAAGGAATAAAAAAATAATCTGTCCGTTGATCACAGACAGATTACCTGAATTTTCCTCGATAAATATCAATTATGCCTGGCTACCGCCCAAAAAGGTATCGGTTTGATTTATTTCTATACCCTGGGGAGAATTTAAACGTTTCTCAACGGTTGCCCAGGCATCCCGTAATTCGACCAAAGTACTCTTTGCCGATTCAAAATCCCTGGCCCGTAAACAATCCATCACCCATTGGTATAAAGCCAATAAACCGCCCGCAACCTCGGCATAATCGAAATCCAGAGCATTGCGTAAAGCATCCACTGCTTTGGCGGCAGTTTCAAAATCTTTTTGATCACAGGCTCTAATCGCCAGGTCATAAGCCATAACCACCAGGCGAACCGGGCTGGCGCTTTCTACATCAATTTTCCTGTACTGACTGGCTCCATATCCATAAGCGCTGGGCATTCGTAATCTCCTTAACTATTATATAATACCCCAGGTTATAAATTGCGAATTACTTCTAATCATAAAAGAGCAATTAATAACTGTAATAGGTATGACTGATACCATTATCGGCAAAGCCTTTCAGAACTTAAATTATACCTTAGAATAGCAACAAAAATGCCAGTCGTCAAGATTGTAATATTTATGTTTAAGATACTTTTTTCAGGAGTTTTAAACATAAATATCCTGATAACCCGATAAATTACCAATCGAGTTATCAGGGATATGAAAATATCATACAGGCCTCTCAGATTTGATATTGCAGCAAATCGCCCGGCGGTACATCCTTAATTTTATCCGGTGGAATGGTAGAAATCACTTTATTGGTGGCGCGATCCATAATCATGATCGTCACCTGATGTGTATTCATATCCACGTCAAATTTTAAGTTGGTTTGCCGGCCGGTAATGGGGAGGGAAGAAGATTGTTTTTCCGTTGAATCTGAGGTGGTAGCTTCTTTGCCGGTCTCCTCAACAGCTTTTACCGGTATTGTTTCTTTGGCTGCCTGTGCCGTCATCTGACTGACCTGCGCCTGCACGGCCTGTGCAGGTTGCAGTTCGACCCGATTAACATTTGAAACAGGATTATCAGTCATTTTTTACCTCCTGACTCGGACTTCCTTTCCGAGTGTTGGAACTTTTTATGGTTTTCAGGGTTCCATCCCATCATTAAACCATTTAACTACTGCTGCTGCCATACACGCTGGTGTAAATAAACGAACTCAATGCCTGTGTGGTGTAATCATCGGAGATAATCTGGTTGTTCAGCGTCTGGTAGTAGTCTATCAGAGAATTGCGCCGTGCTTCTAGTCGTGTGTTTTCTCGGTCAATATTGGATGCCAGAAGAGTCTGTTGATTCTCGATGGATGATAACGTATAGTTTATAAAGCTGGTATCTGACTCAACGTATGAACCCAACATTGAATCAATGCTTTTCATCTTCGTATCCAGAAAACTTTTAACCGCATCCATGTTGTTTTCCAGAGCATCGTTAAGTTTATCAGAGTCACTGATGCTGAGCTGGTTATTTTCAAGTTTTAAACCCAGATCACTGAAAAACTTAATCGTACCAGACCCACTGCTGAAATTAACCTGATCGTTTAACTCACCAATCAACCCGCGCACCGAATAATCACGCGCCAAAGCTCCGGCCTGGTATTCCGTATCGCTGATTTTGGTGAAGCCGGTTTTGTTTTTGAGGTAGGTCTGCATGGTATTAAACTGGCTGATAAAGCTATTAAGCGCCGTTTTTAAAGAATTGGTATCGTCTTCAACGGTTATGCTTGCGCTTTTTCCTTCCGAATCAGTGGCCAGGTTTATCGTAAGGCCGCTGATTACGTCGGTCAGGTTTGTGTTTGAACTGCGTGTTACACTGACGCCGTTAACCGCAAATTTGGCATCTTCACCATCCTGCAATTGAGCTGCTTCAAGAATGTTATTACTGCTATCGATAATGCCCAATTTTTCCAACGGGCTGCCGCTTAAGGTCATCTTATATTCGGCCCCGGTGGATTTTGATTGAATGGTCAACTTATTATTTACCACAGTGGCGGTCACACCCTTACCGCTTTCATAGGTGGCTGAATTGATCTTTGAGGCAATACTGTACAGTGTGTCACTTGCATCTACGGTAAAGGTATTACTCTTGCCGCCCACTTCAATACTAAAATTACCGTTATACCCCAGGGCCGTCGTGCTGGATGAAACCGCAGTTGTGGAAGAAACTCGGTGTTGGGTTGCCAGGTTCTCAACACTAATTGAATAAACTCCCAGTGAAGCTGTGGAACTGGCCGTGGCGGTTAAGATGGATGCAGTTTTATCAGAACGGTCACCAATCGTAACACTACGATCTCCGTTTAAAGCATAATCCGTATCCGTGCTCCACAGTTTACCCAGTGAATCTTTTAGACTGTTTATCTGGCTTTTCAGGTCGGTGAAAACGGCTTTTCGGATGTCAAGAGCATCTTTTTGTGCCGTCAATTTATTTAAGCGATATTGTTTTTCCGAGGTAATTTGAGCATCAATGATGGATACCCAGGTGGAATCGAGCCCGTAGGTGCTTGAACCGGTAGATGATACGCTTGTTGACATGATGGACCTCCTTGTTTACTTGCCATGAGAGGGGGCACCCGCCAGGGGTGCCCCCTCCTGGATATTAGTCAATCAGTAAGGGTATGGCAAGTTTATTTCACTTTTACTGGAAGAGCGAGAGGATCGCTTGCGGAGCCCGGTTGGACTGAGCCAGCATAGCCACAGCCGTCTGCTGCAGAACCTGGTACTTGCTCGCATTCACCTGCTCTTCGGCCATATTGGCGTTCATAATACGGTTGTAAGCAGCTTCCACATTGATCTGGGCTGATGAAGCCGCAGTGGCTTTGATGTTCATACGGGCCATCAATGAACCGAGGGTAGCCAATTGGTTATTGATGGTATCCAAAGCGCTGTTGGCTTTATCCATGTAGGTGGCAGCTTTGGAAGCAGTTGAAACATCTACTACATAAGAGCCCTGTTTGTGATAGTCAAACGAAGCCGTCTGACCCACAACGGTGGTACCCAGAGCTGCAATCGTGGTGCTCATACCGCGACCTGAGACATACGCGCCGCCTGCATTGGCATAAGCATATGAGCCATAGGTTGTGCCGGCGCCCGAGCCATCCTGGTCAATGCTGACAGCCTGACCTGAAGCATCATTCATTTCCAGTTTTACCTGACCCTGGTTGATGAATTCGAAGGTCATCTGTGAACCGACCGATAAGCCGGAAGCATCGGAGGAGAAGCCAAGGGTAACACCCATGTCATTGCTCGCGCCAGATGCCCAGAAGAGCTGACCAGCCGAGTTGTTGGCATCGAAGTTGGTGACGGTGGCGACAGTGTTGCCAGATGCATTGATCAACGAGTAGTTAATGTTGGTTGAAGAAGCAACCGCATCGATACGCAGGGTGTAGGTACCGGAAGCCAAACCTGAACCAGTGTTCGCAGCCGAGGCCGTAATGGATGTCGTGCCGCCCAACAGTGAACTGGTGGCAGTCACTGCGCCTTGAGCAGCGCCGCCAGCTTTACCCAGAATTTCAAAGGAATAACCACCGGTCGCCAATTCGATCTGGTTGGTACCCACGGTGCTGGTAGCAACAGCCGTTAATGAAGCACTGTAATTGGCATTTGAAAAACCATTGGTGGTATATGAATCTGAAAGATCCAGGCCGGCGGAACCGGAAGTCAGGTTGGTGTTCATCGTCCAGGTGGTGGTTTCAGAAATATCCACACCCGTCTGGAATTGTTTGCTCAGTGAACCAGAAAGCAGTTGCACACCATTCCATTTGGTTTCCGCGAGGATGTCATCAATCTGTTCGGCATATTGCTCAAGCTGGGTCTGAATGGCAGCGCGTTCGGTAGCGCCCAGGGTATCGTTGGCGGCCTGGGTGGCTTTGCTGCGCATCTGGGTGACGATGTCGGTCAGTTGGTTCAAACCGGACTCGGCCACAGACATCATGTTCGTGGCGTCACTGATGTTATCCTGTACAACCTTCAGACCAACTGAACGAGCATTCATTTTCGTAGCAATAACCAGGCCCGCCGGATCATCGGCAGCGCTGTTGATGCGTTTACCGGTAGAAAGGCGTTGCTGGGTTGTGGCCAGTTTATTGTTAATGTCGAGCAGAGACTGCAGGGAGTACATTGCTCCAATATTGGAGCCGATACGAGTTAAATCAACAGTAGGCATCTCACACCTCCATGTGTGAATATAAAGAACGGGATCCTTCCCATAAACCTTGTGGTCTTTTTACCACCGTCAGGAACTCTCCTGAACTAATTATCTTATCGGAAGGATAAATAAAAACTTTAGTGTTTTTGACATCAATTTTGGCTTTTTTGTTGATTCAATTCAGTTAATTTGATTATAACCATATTACAACCAATAAATTACAGTTTTTTTTCTGATTACCCCTGTTTGGTTAGGAAAATTCAATTTATTTAATTTCAAAAAACTTTATTGATTTTTAAAACCAAGGACAGGGATGTAAATCGACCTCACGTCAGTTCTTTTTGAGACCGGTAAGATTTACCCGGATGAGCAAATCTTTAATTTCCTGGTTATCGGGGAACAAATTTTTGGCCCGCGTTAATACTTCCTTGCTCATGGCGCGGTTTCCCTGGTGCAGATAAACTTTTCCCATTTCAATTAACGGGCTGGCATTTCCGGGCGATAGTTTTAATCCTGCTTCCCAGAGGTGAATGGCTTTGGGGTATTGATTGTTTTGCACCAGGTAGTCTGACATTTTCTGGATCAACAAAAGGCTCATCCCCTCGGGCAGTTCTCCAACCATGCTGACGGTATCAATAAACGGCAGACCGATATTAACGGCTTCTTCATATTGTCCCAGTCCCAACAAACTTTCAACCATAAAACCCAGAACAATCAGGTCGTTGGGCGCAATATCAAATAACAATTTACAGGTCTTTTCAGCCATGCCATAATTATTATTCCGCAGGAAAAAATGTGTCATTCCAACTAAAACTTTGTAGCTGTTTCTTGCCATTTGCCAGGCCTGTGATAATAATTGCCATGCCGGTTCATTTTCGTCCAGACGAATTAACACAACTGCCAGATCAACATATAACGAAGTCCAGTATGGCATTTCGGCTAACCACGACAACATAAGTTGTTTAACATCCAACAGCCTGTTTTCATTCTCAGCCGCATCCAGAGCGCTTTTTTTGTTCAAGAAATCAACCATTACAGGGCGGAAAACGATTTCAGCTTGTGAAGGCAGCGGGGTAAAATTTGTTTTCTGCAACCCCGCCAATTCTGCCAGGTTTTCGACCAATACGTTTTTCTCAATCAAATCATTTAATAACAGTTTTTGTTTACCCCTGGCTTGAAAAAGTTTTAACAAATTTTTTAAGGCAGTATCATCCCTGTAAAGCGCATTACGATTTACATTATCAAAACGCTGCCGCGCCCAGGAACTGGCAGCCGCTCCGCGACCGCGTTGCAGTTTTTGTTCAATTTCATCCAGTGAGCGGCAGAAATAATGATTTAACTGAATTTTTTCAATATAATTTGGAAATCTCTGGTAATCAACCCGCAACTTACGCTCATTAACACAAAAATAGCCCGGTTTATAAATAAAATCGTGTGGAGAATTAGGAAAAACAATTTTGTCGGGTTGCACAATGCTTTTTATTAAGCCATTATCCGCAAAAGTCTGGTGTGTACGGGTTTGATACCCCGCCACCTGCCCACACCCGGGTCTAAATGAGTTGCCATCCGATCCAAAAAATAGTGAACTGACCGCGAAGCCACCATATGCTTCGTAATCACGAAGAAATTCTTTTAGATTATCCTTTTCTTTTAAAACCAGGAATTCGTCTGTGTCAATAAATCCCATCCAAAATGTTTGCGAGCCAAAATTCTGGATACAATGATCATAAGCATGCAGTTGAACCCCACGTCCATGAATTTCAAAAACGCTGACCCAACCGTTTTTAATATACTTATCCAGAGAAACCCGTAAACTGACTTTGCTATCGTTATCATAGATATAAAAACGATCCACACCCAATAATATGTGGTAATCCAACCACTCGGGTAGATAATCGTTTTCATCCTTACAAATTAAACACAGGCTTAAATAATCATTCATCTGTTAATTAAATCTTCATGACTCGCCCGGTTGATTTGTAAATTATTTCAGCATAAATTTTTAACATGGTTTCAACATTTTGGTCAGAGCTTTGTTTTAACGCAAAACGGTAGGGTTCTCCCGACACGCGTTGCCGGTGCGTTGTTATATTATCGACCATATCCAACAACGCAGATTGCCACCCGGCAAATCCATTAACCAGCACGCCATAATCTCGCACTTCTTCATATGCCGGATTGTCAGAAGCGATCCACGGGATCTTTAATAGGCTATATTCAAGGGGTTTAATCCAGCTTCGGCGGCTGTCATAAGGTCCGTGTAATGGAGCCAGCCCGATATCGAACTCAGAAATTACATTCGGCCATAAATCATATGGTACAAAGGATCGGAAGATTTTTTGTTCTTCCGGTACATCCAACATATCATAAACACGTTTATCGCCAACAATCATTACTTTTACCTGGGGTCTCTGTTTGCAAACCTGTTTAAGCGCCGGTAACACGCCGCCATCTTTAAAACTTTCTATATGTGAAAGACTGCCCCCCCACCCGATTATGATTCCGTCATGATAAGGCGCGGCTGCTTTTAGATAATTATTGACCTCAAAATAATTGGGGAAATAATACGAATCTGTATATTCTTTCCAATCATCAGCCAGCAATTGTGAGGATACGGTAATTGCATCCAGGATTCGAAGGCCCCAGATAAACTGGTCCAACGGCCGAGGTTTGATGATGGTCATACCCTCCTTGCCATCGGCGCCAATAAAACGCATTTCGCCTTTCATCCAATAACCATATGATGAATTGGAGGAGGGCATGAGCTGGTAAGCATCATCAAAATTACCCACCACCACTTTATCTTTGGATTTCCAACGTAAAATAGCGTTTAGCGTATCCAGTGCAAAATTACGTTCCACAACAATAATGTCACTCTGTTCACACAAGTGTTGTGACTCTTTTAATCCTTTATTAAAATCAACCAGGGACATTAAATGAGCCGTATGTTTCCCGGTGCGATTGATGGCACGCGATGGAATGACACAGCGCCAGTTGGAAGTATTCCATTCAAAATTATTATCCGCATAGACATAAGTAATAATCATGCCAGCTCCTTATTTCACCGGGGTATTCATCATCGACAGGATATAATTTTCCAGGTCCATTAACCCGTCTGCCAGTTCTTCATCGCCGCCTGTCAGAGCATTTTTTCGCTCCAGGCGAACCACTTCAATCAGGTTTTTATCCAATTCGTTTTTATAACTTTCCAGGCGAGCGCTTATATCTTCTGCTTCAATAATCCGTTTTAAAATCAATCGCGCCCGGCTGTGTTCCGGGTCATACCCGTTCATATCCACAGGGATCCCGGCCAGCTTTTTTAACATTTGCGCCTGGCCATCCATCACAGGCCGGGCAGCATAGAGCGCATAACGGCCATAAATTGTGGCATACAGCTTAAGCATCACATCCGGCTGCAGCATATTACGCGACTGCCCGCCTAAGCGAACCTGGTACTCGGCCGTCACACTGCGAAGGTGTTTATAATCACCCAATAAGGCACAGCGGATTAACCATTCCCAATCTTCCAATGCCGAGAGGTTTTCATCAAAACCGCCGGCTTTTTGCACAATATCGCTTCTAATCATCAAACACAGGTTGGGGATGAAATTTAATACCAACAACTGCTCCAATGAAAAATCAAACGAATAAACCACGCTGCGATTGCCGGCGCGCACCTGATTGCCTTCAACAATCCAATCCACCTGCATGGCGTCACTGTAAACAGCAGCCAGAGATGGGTCTTTTTCCAACTCGGTTACCAGTAATTTGAGATGATCCGGGTAATAACTGTCGTCGTCATCCAGAAAGGCTAAATATTTTCCTTTTGCCTGTTTTAAGCCTTCATTGCGCGCCCCGCCGGCTCCCCGGTTTTTCTCCAGGCGCGTATAACGGATGCGTGCATCAGACGGTAATAATTGTTTAACCTCTTCGCCGGCATCATTAATAATGATCAACTCAAAATTTGGATAAGTCTGGTTAAGGACACTTTCCACCGCTTTCAGCAGTTCTTCCCTGCGATTGTGAGTGGGCATAATGACCGAAACTAAAGCATTTATTTCGCGAGGCTGATCCACTTCACCGTTTAATACCTTTCGGGCCCAGTCGCGTTCATCCGCACGATATGAAGCCGGATTATTTAAGATCATATGGGCATGTAATTCTTGCTCATGTTCTTTTGTCTGAGAAAAAACGCCGTCTTGTTTCACACGATAATAAAAGAGGGCTTTGTCCAGATGAAACACCTGGTATCCGCGTTCAGCAGCCGCAACCCAGAAATCCCAATCTTCAAAACCGCGCACATTGGTGCGATATCCCCCCACCGACTCCCACACCGCATAACGATAAAGTGAACAATAGGATAAATGATTCTGGTGAGGCAGTAATTTTGGATTAAAATCCAGCGCATTCACACGGCGCGTATTCTGACCATCAAAATAAATGGCGTCGGTGGAAACGATGGACACATCCTCTCGCCGGTGTAATACATCCACGCTGGCTTCCAACATGCGCCTGTCGATATAATCGTCTGCATCAAGCGGTAAAATAAACTTTCCCCGGGCCAAAGCAATGCCATTATTGCGTGTTATAGCCGGTTGGCCGGAATTGACCTGGTTGATCAATTTTATGTTTAATTGGGGAAAATTTTTAATCAATTCTTCCGCCACCTGGGTACTGTTATCGGTACTGCCATCATTGATGATAAAAACTTCAAAATCGCGATAAGTTTGGCCGGCCAGGCTGGTTATACAATCTTTCAGATAATGACCGTAGTTATAACAGGGGATAATAACCGATACTTCAGGTGGTTTTTCATCCTGTTTAACCAATTTCAGATTTATTTCCTGGTGTACCCCGTTCGAGATAAAACCTTCATAAACGGCCGTATTTATTAAATAACCATCCCGGTAAGCCTGCGCCAGATGGTTAACCGAATAAGCGGCGTTAACCCCGCTGCGGTTTAAATATGCTTCGGTCTGCACTTTATTAATCGGTGCACAGAAAGCAACTGATGTTTCATAACATAAGAGGTATGGGTACCGGGTGGCAAAACCCTGGGCCATGGCCGCCATGCGTGCTTCCAGGCTGTTGGGTGAGTTAAACTGAATATGATCAAGTAAAACAGTCAACTCCGAAGCGCGATAGATGGAACTGGATACTTCCAATGGGTAGGTATAATCACCATCCGCGTGAACCCATTCATACACACTTAAAGTTCCGTTTACTTTTTTAATTTCCGGAACGTTTTGCTCACGATCCAGCATATAAAAATAATGTGTATTTGCGCCCAGTCTTAACGAACAACCCAATACAGCCGTACGTTTTTCCATCTCTTGCAGGATGGTTAAAACGTTAAAATCACGTACAAACAAGGCATCATCCACCAAAAATAGTGTGTAATCGGCTGATGCGGCCAGTTTGATCACATCCTGTTGAAAATCTTGTTCCCGATTAAAGTGGACTTGCGGAAATTTTGTTTTGAGCCTGGCATACAAAGGTTCAAAAAGCTCATCATTCGATACGGTATAAAGCACTTCAATTTTTAATATGCCACTTTTTTCATGGGCCAGCAGGCTTTGTAAAGCTGCATCCAACTGCATGGGGCGGTCTTTACTGAAAACAATCGCATTACAATGCAGGTCGGGATTAACCACGGCAGGAGGCTGTAAATCCGGTACGGGTGTTGGCTCGTGCAAAAAACTACGCATATTTAAAGCCCAAACCCGGTTCATTTGCTGCTCTTCGGGCACATTGGCAACCATCGACTCGGCCAAAATAACGTCGGCAGCTCTGACTAATTCATCACGACTCAGGGTCTTTTTCTTAATTGCAGTGACCAGAATATTTGACAAATACGGTGGGTGAGGCCACTGCCAGCGTTTACATGAAACTTCATAACCCAGGGCCGACAGGATATGAACAAATTTTTCCTCATACCAACCGTCGTAATGGTAAGCCCAGGCGGCTTCATGAGATCCGAAGACATGCCTCAATATAGCTTGCTGGGTGCCATAATCCGGTTTTTTGATTAATGATTCGATTGATCCCCATAAATCAGGCGTTTCTATGATCAGGCGTCCATCAAGTTTTAACCATTCGGTCCAGTGAATTAACTGCGCCAGGCCTTTAGCCCGATCAAAATGTTCAAACACATGATGGCTTCGAATCTCATCCACCGTTTGCGGCGAGAAGGTAATGCGGGTGATGTCGGCAAACACATCGGCCGCAGTTTTAGTCTGAACGGTGTGTTCATCGGGCGGATAATCGATATTAACATAACCGTCAAAATGATTCTCTCCGCAGCCCAAATGCAGCCGGAGCGGTTTGTTTTCAGACCAGGCACCGCTTTGTTGGATGCGCTTGATTAATAGTTCAGGTGTCTTATTTTCCTGCGGCGTTGTTTCCGGCTGATTTTCTTCGAGACTTTTACTAACGGAGGGGGCAACGACCCCAGCGCCAGAGGGCGGGTTTGTTTTGATTTTTTCACTCACAATACCTGCCAGCGTCTCCAATCCATCAGCCAGTTCAGACTCTCCGTTTTGCCGGGCAGTTCTGATGTTTTGTTTAATTAACTCGACCAAAACCGGTTCAAATTCGCCGGATTTAACCTCAATCGCTTCAGAAATATCATCGGCATCCAATAAAAACTGAAATATATCGGCTGCTTTTTGCATCTGGTCGGGTGAAATTTGTAAAGCAACACTCGTTTGAGGAACACCGTTTCCAACGTTTTTTTGAGCATCCAGATTTGAGAGGACTTCTTCATCATGGCTCTGCAAAAAACGGATCATTTTATCCCGTGCGAACGAAGGCACTGCCAGAATACGATCCTGGTAGACAACCACATAACGTTCTTTACGTTCCAAAAGATTAATAATTTCCGCCAGTCCCGGCCACTGGTCCGGATTGTGCGGCGGTGGGGGCGGAACCAGGAATAAACGTGCGTCGTCAATTAAAATAAAATGATCGAAATCAGAAGCATTCACTGCCTCCAACTCGGCAATTAATGGGCATTCGTCCTGTTCGCCATAAGTTGGGCCGCCGCTCCAATGGGCGTCCAACCAAAAAAATGCCGCTTCATTCAATTTTTGCACAACGGGATGTAATTGTGTCGCGCTACTGCCCTGAACGAAAAGGATATTGGCAACATGAGCATATCGTTGGCGGGCAGCCTCGTAAAGTTGCAAGGATGCTTCTAGAGTTATGACATTTTTAAAAATATGACTGCATTCAAACGCCGTACCGCCCAGATAAGTACCCGTTTCAACAAACGTACCCAGGCCGAACTCATTCTTAAGGTAATCTACCAGTTGTATCGGAAATGAGGGATGAACAGTCATATTTATATCCCCAGTATCATCTGTAAACCGTTTTCACGGATCGAATTATATGATTTTCTCCCATCTGCCTTCGCCCGTCCGGCGGTTCCCAACTTCTTTCTTAACTCGGCATCTCCATATAATCGTTTTAATAAAAGATACCAGTCTTTTTCCGTTTCGGCAAAAAGCCCGCCTTCACCCCATTCTTCAAATGCCTGAATACGCGATGCGACCCAGGGAATATGGCGAGCGCCTGCATTCATTAAAGCCGTATCCGGTTTTACCTGGTTAAACGGGTGGTTTTGTAATGGGGAAATAAAAACATCAAAATAAGATAATAAATACGGATAATCATCAAAACTGACAAAAGGTAAAAACAACAATTTGTCCCCCAGGTTCTCAAATTGTGCCGCCACATTAATATCACCGCCGATCACCAACAAAGCGCCGGGCGTTTCTTTTACAAATCGAACAACTTCGCGCTGCACCATTTTTAAATTAGGCAGCTCACTGATAAAATCCATCCAGCCTACGTTAAAAGTACGCCGGCGTGGCGCCGGTTTATGCCATAAAATGTTGTCTGCATCCCATGTGCTGGGCATATAAACGATGTGAGCACACAGAGGGCGATATTTTTCCACCAAACCTTTAGAGGAAGCCAATACCATATCGGCGCGTTTTAATATTTTCTCAAATTGCTCAAAAGCCGCCGGATTGCCTGTTCCAATGGTTTTTAAACCCAGGTGAGTCTGTGGGTAATTATAAAAATCCTCATCGATATCAAGAACCACCCGTTTACCCTGGTTGGCGCAATGCCAAAATGTATTAACCCAATCCAGGTTAAGATGGGGACGAGAAAAAACAAAAATGTCATTTTCCGTTACATCTTTACTTTCGGGTTTTGAACTGTATTTTACGGAATAACCCATTTTATTAATCGCCTTGGCAGGCGTTAATAAACGGACACCACTGGAATATTCTTCACCGCCAATAAACATGATCGAGGCTTTTCGATCTGCCAGTAAAGGCTGTGAAACCACCTGCGTTTTTTTGGCGCCTAACGTTTTTAACCCGGCCAATTTTCTGGCATGTTCCGGTCGAGCGATGCGAGTCGGGTCGGTTGGCACCGGGTTACTTAATCCAGCGGGTACTTCTTCTTCAGAAAGTTGTTTTGCCTCATTAATCTGGTTGCGCAGATCCAGGGCTACTGCATTTTGAGGCTCCAGGGTTAAAGCATATTCGCTTAACTTTAACGCCGGGTCATACTGTTTTCCCAATAAATAAAAACTGGCCAACATCAGGATACTTTCCATATCCTTGGGATTATCTTTTAACAAACCCACCAAAATTTGCAAGCCCTCTGCAAGGCGATCTTCCTGTTTGACGTACAAAACCGCCAGGTTTTTGCGAGCCAATAAATGATCGGGCTGGAGGCTCAGCGACTTTTTAAAAAGACTCTCGGCTTCCTCATACCTGGATAAGGTGGAATAAGCCATTCCGAGGTTACAAAAGGCATCAGCAGAATCCGGCTCAAGATCAACCACTTTCTTAAAATAACCCGCCGATTCTTCGGTCAGTCTCATTTGTAATAAACAAGCCCCCAGACCGCTTAAGACCCCGGTGTCATCAGGTGCGATTTTTTCGGCTTGTTTTAAAACATCAACGGCTGACTGCCAGTCTCCCTGTTCGGCTGCTTCGTTTGCCTGCATTACCAGTTGATCAAGTTCATTGGTTGCCATTATCTTTTCCCGTTTCTGTTGTTCGTTTCTGCAACATTACTTCCAATATAACTTTAGAAGAAGTACAAGAATCATACCATCCCTTATAGTGTATGGCATTTTGGTTTGAAGAGCAACTTTGCAAAGCGGATAAAAATAAAATATTGATTAAAAATCAACTTTCCGGTGTTGACAATTTCAATCACCGGAAAGTAATTTGATCCATTTTTATCTATTCTATTTAATCCAACGAGCGGCAGATTCTGAACCCGACTGCCGGGGAGATATAATCTTCCACGTAACTTTCACGAGAGGCGCACCGCGCCAGACGGCGGGTGTAATACCAGGCGCCACCGCGTACCACATAACGTGGTCGTTCTTTACCAATCGGAGGTGGATCCGGATCAAACGGATAAGGCAGGAAACGGCTGCTGGTCCATTCGAAGACATTGCCGCACATATCCGCCGCATTATATGGGCTTAAACCTGCCGGAATATAAACTTCCACCGATGAAGTTCCTTCCAGACCGCTTTCCAGGGTGTTGCAGCGCCAGGGGTCAAATTCGTCGCCCCATGGGAAGATACGGCCGTCACTGCCGCGAGAGGCTTTTTCCCATTCCGCTTCGGTGGGCAAGCGGTATTCACGCCGGGTGCCTTTGCTTAACCAGGCACAATACGCTTCGGCATCCAGTTTGGAAATGCCAACAATCGGGTGATTTTCGGTTCCTTCGGCAAAACGAAAACCGATCCAGTGTTTGGGTAATTTATAATTCGATTGAAAAACAAACCGGTAATAATCGGCATTCGTCACCGGATACTTGCCAATTTCAAAAGGTGGCAAATACACATAATGTTGCGGTTGTTCAATGCGGAACATGCCGTCTTCATGCCACTCCTGGGCCCAATCTTCCTTCCAGTAAAGCTGCATGATTTGTTCATCACTGGTTCCCATGATAAATTCGCCTTCAGGTACAGGCACCATAATCGGCAGGGGAATATTTACCGTGCTTTCAATGACACGCACTGTCGCTTTTGGTTTTTTCTTATCGGTATCATTTGATGGTAAAGTCATGTGCCTCCCCAATAGGGAACAAGGTTAATAAAAAATTTAACGCTTAATCAGCGTTTGTGAATTATCAATTATTTTAGCATATATTCCCATCACATGTTGAATATTCTCATCAATTGATTGCCCCAATCCGAATAAATACGGCACTTGCGAGGCTTCAAGTTTATAATCTTGATAATGATCCACCATGTCCAGCAATACACGCTGCCAGGCCCCAACCGAGTTTTCCACCATCCAGCCGCAATTACGCAGTTCATGAAAAGCAGCACTTTGACTGGCAACCCAGGGAATTTTCATGATCATATATTCGAGTAATTTTTCACCACCCAGACGTTGATCATAATCACTGCATAATGGTGCCAGGCCGACATCAAAATAGGTTAATGGTTTTGGCCAATTTTTGCCGCCCGAGTAACGCTGAAAAAGTAATTGATCGGGGGGGAAATCCAATAAATTGGATTTAAATTCAAAATCAGAACAAATTAATAAACGCACCCACGGTCGAATCAGGCATATCTGTTTAAGTGCTTCAACGACGCCGCTTTCCAATAACGTGCGAAACTGGTCAGATTTACCGCTCCATCCAAAAATAATGCCCTCGTGAGGAGCCGGCTCCAATTCCTGATATTTTTCAAGGTCGATAAAGCTCGGAATCACCTCGACCTGGTTAAAAGCCTTCCAGTCATCAGCCAAACGTTTGGTGGAAACCGTGATATTGTGGCTCATTTGCAATCCCCACTTAAACTGCACCAACGGTACGGGGGTGACCTTTTCAGGGGCTTCGCCTTCAAACCAGAAAGCGTGTTCCGCACTGGATGGCGGAATAAGGGGGTATGGCTCGTCAAAATCGGCTACCACTACCTTTCCATGCGCCATCCAATGTTGAATTTCTGAAAGCGTTTTACCCCATAAATTGCGGTATACCACCAGCATATCGCTGCGTTCACAAATCTCTTCAGTTTCGTTTGTTCGTTTAACAAAATCAGTCAGAGGCAGCAGGGTGGCATTATGACGCCCATTGCGGTTGATGGCGCGCACCGGAATATGGCAGCGCCACTCCAGGTTGTCCCACAAATTTTCATCTTGAGGATAGATATAGGTTAATTTCACAGCTCAATCCATTAATAACTTAAAGTTTAACCGCAGAACGCTGCGCCAGATGCGCCCACAATTTGGATAACGATTGAATATCACGTTGTAAGGCTTTTTGGTAACCCGATTGTCCCAGTTTCTGGCGCAATTCGGCATCTTGAATCAGTGTCTGCAAGTGAACATGCCACTCGTCCGGAGAGGCGGCAATGAGCCCACCGCTGCCCCAACTAACATAAGCCGGAACCGGTGAAGCCACCCAGGGAATGCGACGCGCGCCGGCTTCCATCAACAATCGGTCGGAACGCAGCCGGTTAAATTCATCATCGCGGTGTGAAACCATTATCAAATCCATTCGCGCCAGCAAATAGGGATAATCGCCGGGATCAACCGGCGGCAAAAACAATTTTCGCGCCTCCGGCAAATTATCGAACATCTGGTAAACTTCCGGATCGCCGCTGATCACAAGGCGCGTATGGGGAAATTCACGGATAATGCGCGTGACAGCCCGGCGAAGTGGAATAACATCATCAATTAATCCCGGTATCAGGTTTAAACCCAGGTTAAAAAACATACTGTGTAAAAATGGCCGTGACCACATAATGTCAAATTGATTCCAGCCATCGGGAATTACCTCAACCGGCAGGGAAGATTGTTTTAATAAATTGGCGTGTGCCTCACTGCTGACACAGATGCAGCTTGCCAGTTGCAAGGAAGCCTGGTAAGAACGGTAAACACCGGGCTCGTTAACGCCCAGGCGTTCCATATCCGGATGATTAAGCGGAAGCAGGCTAAAATCGGTTGCCAGGTCTAAAATCACTGGCTGGTTGGCCGCGGCGCGCGCCGCAAGGGCACGGGATAAAACACGATTACCGTGCGGGTTATGCATAACGGCCAGCTCAAATTTTTCCCAATTGATGTTTTCATCCAACTGATTTTCATCAATGTTAATCACTTCATATCCGGCTTCGGTTAATGCTTTTTGAATCGTGTCCAGGCGGTACGGCGCGTCACGATAAGGCACACCGCCGACAAACACCTGCGGTTTAGGATGCGTTTCGGCTTTTTCAGCACCGTTGCCATTATTATGAGTAGGTTGGATATCACCCTGCAGCAGCATGTTCGAGAGCATTTCCTGTAATGCATCCGCCAGGTCATACCGGCCATCATTGCGAGCATGACTGATGTTTAGTTCGATTAATGCAGGCAATAAATTATCGATCTCTTCCAGGTGCTCTGCCACTGCCTGGGCAGGCGACTCGCTATGTAAATATTCATCCATCAATTTTCCGGCCTGTTCCAATTCCTGCTGTGGAACCTGTGATTTTTGCCCGGTTAATTTATGAATCAAATCTGCAATGGCACGCGGATGGGTCGCCGGCAATTCGGGAATAACAAAGGAGGCTGCCACCGGTTGAAGCATGGTAATGCGCCGTTTAATATCGCGCCGCTCCGGCTCCAACTGGTAAGCCTGCTGATATAACATCAGGGCATAAGCCTGTTCGCCGGCCACCAAATATGAATCACCCAATATCAACAACGAGTCAATATCGTCGGACCGTTCCTTTAGAATCGTTGAAAAGATGCGCAACGCCTTGCCCACCTGGTTATATTTTAAATATAAACGGCCCTGCTCTTTTAAACGGCTCATCTCTTCTTCTTGTGTTTGTTTTTGGAGTGCCGACTTCATTAAACCCGTATCCGCCAGAAGAATAATTTATATCTTTCCTGATTTAACTGTACCAGTTTTACAGAAAAAGGCCGTAAAGGTTTGATGAAAAAAACGCAAAAAAGAGTTAAACAAAACACCCCGGATGTATGATCCGGGGTGTAAATCATAAGCGGTTAAGTTATTTATCCGTTTCGTCTTCTTTAACCTGTTGTTCCAAAAACTTTCGCAGATCCTCTATTGCGCCGGCTTCTTTTCTCTCCGATAGTTTGGCAGCCAAAATTTCCTGTTCTTTCACTGCGTCAAACAGTTCATGCCGCATAATGCGGATATCTTTTGGCGCTTCAATGCCTAAACGAATCTGGTCACGGTCAATAGACAAAATTGTAATAACAATATTGTCACCGATGATCAAGCTCTGATTCTGTTTGCGGCTTAATACCAGCACAAAAGGTACACTTTCTGTTGGAAGGATTTAAATATTCAATTATATTTTATCAAATAAAGTCAATAAGTTGCTTATTTTTCCGCTCATTGCCAGAACTGCATCATAAACTGTCTTCTGGTTGACCACTTCGGCAGCCGCTTCGGCCATATTTACTTCTTCATTTTGCGACAGCATCGATTTGAGTTGTAATGATGCCGTATCGGCGTGGTCTATCGCATTATCCAGGTTTTTCATTTTTGTGCCTACGGCAGATAGCTGCTCACTGATAAACTCAGACACACTTTGTAATTGACCATAGGATTCACTTAATAAGGATAAAGCCGGGTTTTCATTACTAAATACGGTTGCCTGGCGCGGATTGGTGATGGGCGATTGGCTGTCACTGATCTGCTGTGATACCTGATAGGAAGTCGTCCCAGAGGCAACACTAGATTCATGCGGGGAAATATAATCTTCCGAGTTTAAAATATCCCTTAACTTAATCAGGGTATTAAACATGCCATTGACCTGGTTAAACGCATCGCCGCCATTAATACTGACTGACATGGTATTACTCGGGCCGATATTACGGGTGATGGTATTGTTATCACCCTGGTAAATAACGTAATCGCGGGTATAAGATGGGAAGTTGGGGTCATGCCCGCCATATGCGGCGCCGTCATATTTATTAACATTACTCAGGTTAACATAACCGGTCGTACCCATATTGATAATTTGACCATCCACCAGGAAAGTGGGCGGCACAGCCAACGGGTCCTGAACCGAAATCTTTATTCCATTCACATACATACTGTTCGGATCGCCGGTCACTGACCCGGAGGTAACCGGAGCCGGCGTAAACGTAAACGAACCGCTGGTGAATCCGATGGTTACGCTGTTGGCCGGGGTCAATGTAACGGGTGAACCGGTAATTGCCACCGCCGAGCCGGCCACACTGAAAGACGGCGACCCACTTGAAAAATCAACCGCTACATCAATCCCGTTTACATTAATAACCGGGCTGCCGGTGGTAGGCGGGTTGGGAATAACGGCCTCTCCATTAATCCACATGGTCGGAAAATCCGGGTTTACGGAACCATCTGTTAACTGGGGCAGATTTACTTCCACGCTGGTGCCGTTGATGGAAATGCGGTTTATTTTGGATGTATCGGTTTGAACGTAAATGCCATCCAGGGTGATCGAACCCGATCCGGCATCGACCACGGGCATATTTAATTTAATTTGATCAACCGCGGCCCCTGCCGAACCCGAAGCCAAAACAAAAGGAACGGTATCGGTTTTTAAACCTGCGAAAATATACCGGCCGCGATCTTCAGTGTTTGCCAGATCGAGCATTTGTTGAATCATACCGTCAATCGCCGCACCAGCCACACGTCGTTCATCGGTGCTCTGGGTATCATTTAAAGCCTGTAAAACCGTTCCCTGCGCTTCGGTTAAAATACTCACCATTTTTTGCAGAGTATTATCGGTTGTTTCCAACCAGGTATTGGTCGAGCTCATCGTATTTTGATACACTTCCAACTGGCGTTGGGTGGAACGTAAGGATATACCTTTGGCTGCCACAGATGGGTTTTCAGAGGCAGTGGCATAACGTTTGCCACTCGTGGCCTTGCGTTGTAATTCATACAAAGTCGCCAGACTATCAGAGATATTTTCTTTAGTGGCACCGAGCATTATTTTATTGGTTATACGTGTATACATACGACAAATCTCCTACTAGCGGCCAACCGTACCCATATTATTAATCACACGATCCAACATTTCATCCACAGCGGTCATCATACGAATGGATGCGTTGTAAGCCTGCTGATACTTAATTAAATTGGCCGCTTCTTCGTCCAGTGAAACGCCGGCAACTGATTCGCGGTCTTGCACCAGGGCTGTCAACAGGTTTTCATGCTGACCATTCATGGTGGTAGCTTTTTGAAGCGTTAATGAAAACTCAGTCACCCGCTGGTTGTTGAAGGCGTTTATATTCATGGAGACGGCCACAGGGCTGCCGCTGGTTGAGTCGGTAACCGGAATGGCCGGGGTGCCAACCGTCGGCGGTCCAGGAATATAATTTTTATTAACCTGCATCAATGGCGTATTAGTGGCCGTTTGTAATAAAAATAGTTGTTCTGCAACACGTCCATCACCGGAAACGCCGGGGTCCTGCGCGGCAGCAACGTTTCGAACGTTATCCAGATCCGTGTTAACACTGATGGAAAGCGCCAGATCAAGCATGGATGCCGCCGGACTGCCACTGGACCCCCGTACAACGAAGAAATCGCGTCCCACGTGGCTTCCGCTGGTC
>JAJTBH010000543.1 GCA_021287005.1 Anaerolineae bacterium | reverse complement strand
TTACGGCAAAGAATTTTTACCCGATACGCCGCCACAGTATAAAACCCGGGCCGTTGCCGCGCAGGAAGCGCATGAAGCCATCCGACCTACGTCCGTTTTACGACATCCGGATAAGGTGAAGAGTTTCCTGAACCGCGACCAATTCCGATTATATCAACTGATCTGGCAGCGTTTTGTTGCTTCACAGATGGAAGCGGCGGTTTATGACACGCTTTCGGTTGAAATCGATGCAACCGGCGCAACGCATGCCAGTTTGCTGCGCGCTTCGGGTTCAACCCTGAAATTCCCGGGGTATCTGGTTGTTTATGAAGAAGCTCAGGATGAAGATCAAAAAACGGATGACGCCGCTAATGTGCGCATTCCGAGCGGTCTGGAAGAGGGCCAGAAACAAAAATTGGTTAAACTGGTTCCTGAACAGCATTTCACTCAACCCCCGCCGCGTTATACCGAAGCCACGCTGGTCCAGACTCTGGAAGAATATGGCATCGGTCGCCCGTCAACCTATGCGCCCATTCTTTCGACCATTCAGGAACGCGGTTATGTCATTCGCGAAAACAAACGATTATTCCCCTCTGAAACCGGTATGACGGTGAACGACTTGCTGGTAAATCATTTCTCGGAAGTGGTTGACTATAATTTTACCGTGCGCATGGAAGAAGACCTGGATGAAATTGCCGAAGGAAAAAGCAATTGGGCGGAAGTAATCCGTTCGTTTTATGATCGTTTTTCAGTCGAAGTTGCCAAAGCGCAGGCTGAAATGCCGGTGGCAAAAGCGGAGCTTGAAAAAGTTGGGCGGGAATGCCCCAAATGCGGGCATGAACTGGTTATTCGCTGGGGCAAGTTTGGAAAATTTATCAGTTGCAGCAATTTTCCGGTATGTCGCCATACCGAACCCTGGCTTGAAAAAATTGGTGTGAAATGTGCGTTGGATGGCGGTGATATCGTCATTCGCAAAACGCGAAAAGGCAGGGTGTTTTACGGGTGCTCCAATTACCCCGAATGTCAATTTACATCCTGGAAACAACCGGTTGAAACCCGCTGTCCAAAATGCGGGGGCATGCTGGTGGTTGCCAATAAACGTGAATTACAATGCCTGGAATGTCAGGAAAGTTTTCTGGCTGAGGAGATTATCGAGCCCGGCAACGAACTAGCCTAAGGATTCGCCGGTAATTTATTGCGCAGGCATTAATTTTGTTCTAAAATAAAAGTGGTATGATTGATTAAATAGGGAAATTGGAATTTATTCAGGAGCCCAATATGGAAAAAATTCGTGAACTCCTTGGAAGACCAGTGATAGCCATAACATTCGGCGTCATTGTCGGTTTAATCATTGGCTGGTTTGG
The DNA here is from genome assembly GCA_021287005.1 of Anaerolineae bacterium. GTDB lineage: Bacteria > Chloroflexota > Anaerolineae > Anaerolineales > Anaerolineaceae > JAJTBH01. Next base: position 803 of record JAJTBH010000543.1, on the reverse strand, counting down.
GATTGGCTGGGGTTTTTGGCCCGTTGAATGGAAAGATGCCTCGGCTCGAGAATTACGCCCTGATTTAAGAATTGACTATTTAAAACTGGCGGTTGAATCTTATGGACGCAACCCCAATGATGCGCTGGCTGTGCGCCGATGGACGGAATTAGGTGACCAGGGCGCTGAGGCTTTAAAAGCATTACAACTGGATTCTTCGGTCAACCCCACAGAACTTGAAGCGTTCAGTAAAGTTGTGGCTGCGGGTGTCGTGGTAACGCAGGTGGGGCAAAACAACGCCACACCGGCTGCGGCAGCGACGCCGGGTGCAGCGGCCACGCTGGATGTATTAAGCGCCATGATCGCTACGCCAACCCCAACGGCTGCCGCTTCGGATGATCAGCCTCTGGGAATCAACCTGGTATATCTGCTGATACTTTTCTGTGTGTTAACCCTGATAATCGGTGCAGTCCTGGTATTTTTATTATTTATCAAACCCCGTATGGCAGCCTCCGAAGAACAGGGCATGGCGGAAAAGACTCCTGAAATTCCCGTAGATAACGGCGGTTACGATTATTCCGCCAGCGAACAGGGCGAGCCGATTGCGCAGTTTATGACCACATACACCCTGGGCGACGATCTATACGATGATTCATTCAGCATTGATTCACCCAACGGCGAATTCCTTGGTGAATGCGGTGTGGGCGTGTCTGATACCATCGGCGTTGGCGACCCCAAGAAAGTTTCGGCATTTGAAGTCTGGTTGTTTGATAAAAACGACATTCAGACCGTGACCAAAGTATTAATGAGCGAACATGCTTATA
>JAJTBH010000542.1 GCA_021287005.1 Anaerolineae bacterium | reverse complement strand
TTTTTTTAGATCGGCGGTTGGAAAAACAGGCAGTGGTGTGGCATTAAAATTAACCGATGGGGTGATTTCCAGCGGAGCGGCATTCAATTTTTTCAGCTCTTCACGCGCTTTTTCAATTGCAAAATAAAATTCAACATTCATAGTCGCTTCCGCATATTGAAGCTCTTCAATAGCCTTTTCTTTGTTTCCCAGACGGGCATCGTTAAGCCCTTCAATATACGATGAAATCGTACCAAGGGCCCATGAATTACTCTCAGCAAGATAAGCATCTTGCAGGGCGGCGTCATATTCTCCCCGGTCAAATTCTATGACGGCACGTAAAAAATAACGCCCGCCATAATAATTGGGCTTTTTCTCAATAGATTGATTTAGCAGTTCATAAGCTTCATCAGCTTTGCCAGTCAGGTATAAATAATGTGCTGTACTGGCATATTCTTTATCTGTTTCTTCACCGTTTTTCTTTTTTGAATTGAGTAGATAATATTTAAGTGCATTATCATAATCGCCTAAACAGGCATAAGATACATCAAATAATGACTCAATAGTGGGTGAATTAAAACCATCGCTGGAGTTAATGGAAGCCAGACGCTGGGTTTCTGACATAGCTCTCTCGCACGCACGGTGAAAAGCATAATACATGACCAGATAACGTTCCGGAAATTGCGCAGTTTTTGTACGTAATGAACTGGCAACTTCAAGGTTTTCGATGGCTAATTGATATAAATAATCACGATCTATCTGATAACGATAACCTGAGGTCATTTGAAGAAAAGAAAAACCGCGTTCCATGTATAAATCTCCATTTTTGGGGTCCAGGGAAATGCCTTTATCCGCATCGGCAATGGCACGATTAAGTAAATCCATAGAGTCATTCAGGTTTGTTTTCCTATCACTGCTTTTTCTATAAGCATGAGCACGTTCAAAATAGAGATCAGGGTTATCAGGGTCGAAAGCAATTTGTCTGTTTAGTAATTCAATGGCTTTATCATAATCACCCAGTTGAACATATCTTTTTACATCAATGCTTAATACCGTACTTGTCGCTTTAATATCTGGCGTGCTAATCTCGGTTGGGTAATCATAAACAATGTAAGGCCCGTCATTAACGACTTTTTGGGGCATCCAAAAAACATACCCGGCCAGCAGTAAAGCACAACACGCCAGACAGATTAAGAGTGCAACCAGACCCCAGAACAACGGTTTTTGAATGGATTTCACAAAAGGCTCCTTGTTGTGTAATCTTTTACGGGTGGATCAAACGAACGTCAAAACGCTGATTTTATCTATCGCAGACAATATTAAGTCGTGAAAATGAATTTAATTTGGCGGTATTGGTTTAAAATAATGCATCCTCCCTGAAAACATACCGTATATGCACAGGTTTATTAAAAATGAACCTGATATTTAATAAAAACGCCAGTGTTGAATATATTCCGCCCTTGTGATCTCGTTGCGTTGGTACTGCCGTGCTGTTTCATAATCAACCGAGATATAATACATTCCAACATAATAATCCATTATGGCAACTTCAATAGTGCCCAGATCATCCGGTACCAGATAAGATGTATCCATATTTTCAAAAATAATCCGATGTACCTGTAAAATCACATCTTTATATTCAAGATAATCTTTATGTTTAACTGAACTGACACGTATTTCCATCCGGTTAAACACGGGATTGTCTTCTTCACGATTGATAATAACTTTGTCTACCGTATAACCTTCCTGTTTCAAACTTTGGCCGATACGCCAGCACCAGACTTTATCGGCCACGGTCGAAAATGGAATGAATTGTATGGAAAAAATTCCCATTAAAGCGCAAAAACAGATGAAGATTAAGGGCGGAGCCATCCAGGCCAACAGCCATCCATATCCTCCATGAGGTTGTGGTCTATTAAAGGATTCAATCTGAAGTTCTGGAGGTGAATTTGGGCCTTGATTTTGGGTTTTAGTTTTCCAATCACGTTTATGATAAACATATAAACCCGCAATCCCGCACAGAAATGTGCTTAGAGCCAAATTAATTGGGTCAAGAGGATAAATCAATGATTGAATTTGCCATATTCTAAGGAGGACGTATGGAACATTGGCAGCCAAACCCAAAACCAGACCGGCGAACAACCCGGTTATATAAACTTGTGAGTAATT
>JAJTBH010000541.1 GCA_021287005.1 Anaerolineae bacterium | reverse complement strand
CTGGTGTTCCACTCAGCCAGAATGGCGTTGGCGACAGGGGCATTACCGTTGGTTTCGAGCGTTATCCATGCGGAAGGGTTGAGTCCCTGACCGACCTGCAGGTGATAGGCTGAAAAATCCTTGCCACCGGCGCTGCCGCTGATTTCCACTTTGCCATGAATAAAAGCAAAAAGCGGCGGGCTGCTGATATTGGCATCTGCAGATGGCGGCGCAATTTGAATATTGTCGTAACTATCAGGCGGCAGTGACAGGCCAGCGTTGGCAACCCATGTACGTGCTTCGGCTGGAGGCACCAGAAAAGTACGATCTTCCACCAGGTCAAGCGGTGTGAATACCGTTGCGAGACGACCTGTTTCGCGATTAATTGTAAAACTGCGGTAGAGGTTGTCGTACCCACTGGGTTCATTACCGCTTAAAAAGACTTCTTTAACCACAGAGGGACAATAACGCGTGGGTAATAAACCGGATGGGTCACAGACGTCGACGTTGGAAATTCCGGCCGGTTGATCCCAATCATCGGCTGGCAGGTTCTGATGGGTATACTGCATCAAGGCATTCCAAACACCGGCGGCGGCGTGATAATCCAGATGGGCAGAACTTTTGGCATCCGGCAGGTCAACACGCACGGCTACCAGACGATAAGGGCTATACCCGACCGTCCAGGCATCTTTTTGGTCAAACGTCTGGCCGATTTTTGCGGCACTCGGCCGGCCGATATCCAACCAGTTGGGATACCCCAATGAAACGCGGCGTGCGTCTTCATCAGCGAGTACATGGTGAGTGAGATATGCCAGTGGGGCACTGATAATGGTATTGTTTTGCGGCTGGCTGCGATCCACAATCAGACGACCGTCCCAGCTTTCTATTCTTAAAATCACATTGGGCGTCAGACTGCCATTTCCATCGGGTTGGCCGGTTTGAAGTCCCAGCCGGGCGATGGTTGCATAAGCGCGAGCCGTCTCCAGGAGGGTCACCTGACTTCCCTGATATGGGTAAAGGAGGGCAACATTATCACCGGAAGAATTTAAGGACAAACCAAGTGGTGCAGAAATTTGCCAGACGTTATTGGCACCCAATTGATTTAATAACTGTAAAACGGGAGGTAAATAATCGTTGCTGATAGCTGCACGCAGACGCAGCGGACCGTGGAAAGTGAGTTTATCCTGAAATTCAGCCGGCACAACTTCCGGCAGGCTGTTGGGAATATCCCAAACCAGGCTGGCGGGATTGTAACCTTTACTGAATGCTGCCAGAGCGACGAAGGGTGTTAACAACGTGCCGGGGTTGCGCGCCGTCATGGAAGGGCTTTCACCGGCTGAATTCATATCGCCGCTTAATGCCAGCACCTCACCGGCTTTAATATCGAGGATTAAGGCGCTTGCCTGTAATTCGGGTGGCAGCACTTCGGGAAGCGGTGGCAGGGTGGGCAACAACAACGCTGCATCACAGGCCGTTTCGGCGGAAGCTATGGGTTGTCCTTCCAACTTAAGTAATTGAGCATGCAGGGTGCATGTTAGCTGTTTTTGTAAGTCATTATCAAGCGTGGTGATGATTTTGTAACCGCCGCGCTCAAGCGTTTGGCTGGATAAATATGATTCCAATTGTTGTTTAACCAAATTATTAAATGCCAGTTCGGTTTGGGGTTCCTCGTCGGTAATTTTAACCAATCCGGGCGGGGTTTTTAGGGCCAGGTTATATTCATCAGGATTGATGATTTTGGATTGCACCAAACGGGCAAGCATAATTTTTTGTTGTTCCAGGGCGGCTGCCGGAGCGTCGGCAGGGTTTAGCGCCGGGCTTTCTGAAATGGCCAGTAATAAGGCACTGTCGGGTAAAGTTAAATCAGATGCACTTTTTCCCAGGTAAAAACGGGCGGCATTATCAATGCCGTAAACGTTGTGACCAAAATATAAACTGTTAAGGTACCATTCCAGCACCTGGCTTTTTCCAAATCGTTCGGTTACCTGGAGGGCTAAAAGTTTTAATCGTAAGGCATGTCGCAGGTCTTGAGTTTCATTATCCAGGAAAAGGTTGTTCACCAGGCGTTCAGCCAGTGAATCGGCCTGTGGATTAAATGTAAACATCCAGTAAACCCCGCTGTTTGTCCAGAAATCGGGTTCGTATAGTGATATTACGGTTTGAATTAAAACGGGGG
>JAJTBH010000540.1 GCA_021287005.1 Anaerolineae bacterium | reverse complement strand
TATTATCGACCGTCACGCGGCCTGATTCCTGAATTGAGTTATCGACGGCGTTGTTAATTTGTTCGGCAAACTGTTGCGTAACGCTATCGGGAACCGGCAAGGAACCAAAATCGGCATCCACGACTTCAAATGTCCATTTATCACCGTTATTAACGGGTTTAAGTGCGATCATTACATTTACGGATAAAAAGCCGGTGGAAACTTTGCCATTGAAAGTGATTTTTCCATCCGAGAGTGAGACGGAGGGTTCAGACAAAGTGGCATCAGAAGGCATTTGAACTTTCGAAATTTGACTGTTCATTAATACATTCATTTGCGCTTCGGTTAATGTGATGGTGATGGTTTTAGAATTGGGGTCCACTTGAACGGCCTGGTCCAGAATTTGACCGGGAGCCGGAGTGGCAGTCGCTTTGACACTGGCAGGTAAATTACAGGCCAGTGAAACGGTAAGAAGAACTGTGGCAACGATTATTAATCGGTTTATTTTCATGATGAAAGAACCTTTCGGTGTAACAAGGTATATAAAGGCAATTATAGCATGACTGACCAAGCACAACCTGATTCACTAACGGAATTACGAAAGAGTATCGAAGCCCTATTATTTGTAGCCTCCGGCCCGGTTTCGCCGGAACAATTTGCCAGTGCTCTTGATAAATCATTGGAGGAAATAAACCAGGGACTAAAACGACTTGAGGAACATTATGTCCTTGAGAGCGGATTACGTTTACAATGGCATGCCGGTCGCGTGCAAATTACAACCTCACCGATTATTGCCGGGGTTGTGGAGCGCTTCCTGGGGCTTGAAATCACAGCCCGATTAAGCCGGGCGGCTCTGGAAACATTAACCATCATCACGTATCGACAACCGATTACTCGCCCGGGAATTGATACTATTCGTGGCGTAAATAGTGATGGGGTCTTAAGAAGTTTATTAAACAAGGGGCTTGTCGAAGAAGTTGGTCGCGCTGAAGGACCGGGCAGACCCATTTTATATGGAACAACAAGTGAATTTTTGCAGCATTTTGGGTTATCATCAATTAATGAACTGCCGCCATTTGATACACTGGATGATGAAAGCACCGATGAAGAACCAATGCAATTATTGAAAGATTAAGGTTGAATAAGGAGCAAGCGGATGGAAGAGAGATTACAAAAACTACTGGCACAATCGGGGTTGGGTTCTCGTCGTGATTGCGAAGAATTAATTATTACAGGCAGAGTGCAGGTAAATGGCGTTACGGCAATTATTGGGCAAAAAGCCGATCCCAGTGTCGATAAAATTACCCTGGACGGAAGAGCGGTTAAACCCCCTGAATCAAAAGTTTATATTGCACTTAACAAACCCAGAGGAATTTTATCTGCGGTTGAAACTGAAATGGGGGATAACCGGAAAACCGTGAGGGATCTCGTTCCCGTAGCAGAGCGGGTATTTCCGGTTGGCAGACTGGATTTTGACAGCGAAGGCCTGGTTTTAATGACTAACGATGGTGATCTGTCGCAAAAATTGACCCATCCTTCTCATGGCCATCAGAAGGAATATCGGGTTTTACTGGCGCGACAACCCGATGAAGAACAACTGGCTGTATGGCGGCGTGGGGTTGTGATGGAAGACGGATATAAAACACTCCCGGCTGAAATTAAAATTGAAGGCAGCGCCGGTAAGGGATGTTGGATTCGGATCATCATGCAGGAAGGCAGAAAACGCCAGATTCGCGAAGTGGGTTCATTGCTGGGGCTTCCCGTTGTACGCATTGTGCGTATAAGAATCGGTACATTATATTTGGGCAGCCTTAAACCCGGAGAATGGCGGTATTTATCCGAGATGGAAGTGGATTTATTAAAAGATAAAAAAGGCCGACCGGCACGTCCTGCCAGACGGTTTGTCCCAAAACGAACGACGGGTAATAAACCCGGATTTAAATCTGATCGTTCATCGGCCAATAATGAGCGGGGGCCCAAACGACCGGGACAATCCCAAAACCGTGATAAAAATAGGTCCAAATAATAAAACAAAGGTGTGGTTACTGATGACCACACCTTTGTTTTATACTTATTACTTTTTATTCAGCTTCAGGTAAAAATGAAGCCAATTCCTTCACTTTTTCATCAGGAAGAGCTGTTTCTTTGGCTTTGCGCCGTAGAAAATCTTTTAATTTAGAGA
>JAJTBH010000539.1 GCA_021287005.1 Anaerolineae bacterium | reverse complement strand
GACATCCGCGAAAACGAAGAAAAACTGCGCCTGTTTATTGAACACGCCCCCGCTTCACTGGCCATGTTTGACAAACGCATGTGTTACCAGGCCGTCAGCAATCGCTGGATTAACGATTATCATCTGGAAGGCCGGGAAATTTTAGGCCATTCGCATTATGAAATTTTCCCGGAGATCAGTGAAGAATGGAAAGCCATTCACCGCCGCGCCCTGGCCGGCGAAGTTATCAGCGCCGACGAAGATGCCTTTCACCGCCTGGACGGCTCGACGCAATGGCTCAAGTGGGAAGTGCGCCCCTGGTATCGCAGTGATCAATCGATTGGGGGCATCGTTGTTTTTTCCGAAGACATCAGCCTGGCCAAAGAAGTTACGGATGAACTGCGCCAATCCGAAGAACGTTTCTCAAAAATTTTTTCGTCCAGCCCGGTGGGCACTTCATTAATTCGCGCGGCAGACCAGGTTTTTGTTGCGATTAACCAGGCGGCGCTGCAAATCAGCGGTTTTACCCGTGAAGAGGTTTTGGGGAAAACTTCGCTTGATCTGGGCATCAATGCCACCCTGGAACAACGCCAGGAAAATTACCGGCATATCAATCAAAGCGGGATGATCCATAATGCCGATGCCACACTGCGACGAAAAGACGGTTCGTTACGGCGCGTACTGCTTTCGGCACAATTTCTGGAAATTAAGGGTCAAAAATTCATCCTCTCCCAGATGATCGACGATACCGAACGCAAACAGGCACTTGAAGCCTTAAGCCGGGAGCGTGAAAATTTCTTTAAGTTGTTTTATAACAGCCCGGCAGCCATGGTGGTCAGCCGCCGTTCAGACGGTCAGATCAAAACCGTTAACGATACCTACACAAGATTAATCGGATACAGCGCCGGGGAGTTGGTCGGTCACACGCCCATCGATTATCCGCTTTATGTTAATCCCGATGAACGCAGTTTTATCCTGCAATTATTAAAAGAAAAAGGGCAAATTCAAAATTACGAACTATTAATCCGCTCTCGTTCGGGTGAAATCATCACCGTCGTGCTCTCGATGGAACCCCTGGTTTACAATGAAGAAGATTGCCTGCTTTCAGCGTTGATTAATATCAGCGACCGCAAACTTGCCGAGCAGGAAGTTCAGCGGCTCAACAGCGACCTGGAACGCCGGGTAACGGAACGTACCACCCAACTGGCGGCCGCCAACAAGGAACTGGAAGCATTTGCTTATTCCGTTTCACACGATTTGCGCGCCCCGCTGCGCCGTATTAACGGTTGGAGCCAGATATTATTTGAAGACGATTATGAGAAACTGGATGAACAAGGCCGTGAATATCTTAAGACCATTCGCTCCGAGACGCGGCGTATGTCGGCATTAATTGACGATATGCTGCGCCTGTCCCAGATTTCACGCATCGAAATGGCCTATACCCGGGTGGATATGTCTGCCCTGGCGCGGTCTATCAGCGATCGGTTGATAAACGAACAAACCGAACGCCAGGTGAATTTTGTGATTCAACCCGGTTTAACGGTGATGGGCGATGAAAAACTGTTGGAAATCATGCTCACCAACCTTCTTTCAAACGCCTTTAAATTTACCTCCCGAAATTCAGCGGCGCGGATCGAGTTTGGGCGAATGCAAAAGGACGACCACCCCACCTGGTTTGTGCGCGATAACGGAGTCGGTTTTGACATGGCGCATGCCAAAAACCTGTTCGGTCCATTTCAGCGGCTGCACAGCCAGGCCGAATTTCCCGGAACGGGCGTTGGCCTGGCAACCGTTCAGCGGGTTATCAACCGGCATGGCGGGCTGATCTGGGCCGAGGCCGAAACCAACGTCGGCGCCGTGTTTTATTTCACGCTCAACGCAGGATAAAAAAGGATTTATTATATTGGCTATACGAATTGTATTATGTAAATGCTTAAAGTAAAAGGCGCATGGATGAGGGGGGCATCCACACGTCTTCTATGTCTTATATTCTATAACAGTTTTAAAAAAAATGCAAGGGTTTTTAAAAAATTGACCGGATATTAATTTTTTTACGGAACCACTTTTAATGGTATTCCATTATATCCCTGAATGGGTCATTGTTTAAAACCGGGTTCATCAAGATGACCCGTTTTTTTTACGATAAAGACCTGTAGACACTTTCATTCATAAGAAACCAGAG